>DAIESR010000279.1 GCA_027346205.1 Beijerinckiaceae bacterium | reverse complement strand
AATGCCGCGGCGGCACGGAAAAGTCTTGTCGAAAAACTCGGCGAAGCGGCGGTCGTGGCGCAATTTTGCGCCATCTCGACCGCATTGGACGAAGTCGCGAAATTCGGCATCGCGTCGGATCGTATCTTCGGCTTTTGGGATTGGGTCGGCGGCCGCTATTCGATCTGGTCTTCCGTCGCCTTGTCGGTCGCGATTGGTATCGGTGCCGAGAAATTCGAGAAATTTCTCTTGGGTGGCCAGGATATCGACACGCATTTCTCGACCGCGCCGCTCGAACAAAATGTGCCGGTGCTGATGGCTTTGTTGGGGATCTGGCACCGCAACTTTTGGGGCTATGCCGCTCATGCGGTCATTCCCTATGATCAGAGGCTCGCGCGTTTTCCTGCCTATCTGCAGCAGCTCGAAATGGAATCAAACGGCAAGTCCGTCACGCTCGAAGGCGCGCCGATCGAAGGCGAGACGGCGCCCATTATTTTCGGCGAGCCAGGCACCAATGGCCAGCACGCCTTCTTCCAGCTCTTTCATCAGGGCACAGAGATCGTGCCCGTCGATTTCTTCGTCGCGGCACAGCCTTTTGCCGCTGATCCGCAGCAGCATCAGCTTCTTGTTGCCAATTGTCTGGCGCAGAGCGAGGCGCTGATGCGCGGGCGCTCACGTGCTGAGGTTGAAGCACGGCTGCATGCGCGTGGGCTGAGCGAAGCGGAGATCGCAAGGCTGGCACCGCACGAGGTCTTTGCGGGCAATAGGCCGTCGAGCACTTTCCTCTATAAGAAACTGTCGCCGCGCGTGCTTGGGCAATTGATTGCTCTTTATGAGCATAAGGTCTTCGTGCAATCGGTGATTTGGAATATCGATCCTTTCGATCAATGGGGTGTCGAACTGGGCAAGGAACTCGCGCTGCGGCTGGTGCCAATCGTCGCCGACGGTAAGGCCTCGTTCGACGGGCTCGATGCCTCGACCGTGGGGCTTATCACGCAGATCAGGAAATTGAAGAAGGGATGATACGGCGTCCGGCTTGCCCGCTTCTTACCCGCCTATCGTCGCGGCTTTAAACGAAATCAGCGCCATCCTCGTGCAAATACGAAAACACGGCAAGAAAAGGCGGAGCCGTGGCGTGCGACTCGCTCTCGATTGTCCAAATCATTCACATTCACGCGACACCGGACATCTCCAATGTCTCGATCATGAGTTTGGATTTGGTCCGGCCGAAGTCATCACGATCAAGCGGATGCGCCAGCCGGCCAAAGGCGCCAACAGATCTATTTCAAATGTTTGGCGAAGAATTTGTTCATTTCGAACATTGTCGCCTTGTCCTGACCGAACACCGCGGCGAGCTTCGCATCGGCGAGGATCTCGCGCTTGTTCTCCGGGTTCTGCAATTTATGCTTCCGGATATAGTCCCAGACTTTGCTCACCACTTCGGTGCGCGGCAGCGGCGCCGCTCCGACGATCTCGGCAAGTTCTTTGGAAGGCTGAAGCGGCTTGTTGAACGCGCTGGGAGCCTTTTTTTCGGCGGATTTCTTAGGCGCCGCGGTTTCACCTTTGCGGGGGCTGGCCGGCTTGTTCTTCGGTGCGGTTGTCATCCTTGTCCCTCCGATCGAATCTGCGCGAAGCTCGCGGGTCCCGAATCCTACTATCTAAAATCACCGCTATCGCAAACGTGCTGCAAGAGCATTTGGCGCGTAAAGTTGATTTATACTAGGCAAATTTGCTGGAGCCGGGGGTGGTGGCCTCGATTGGCGGGCGGATTGGGGCCGAAATCAGCGTCAGCTTTGCAGATTTACGCTACCTGTGACTTAAGCTATGCTATACACGCATAGCCAGTGGTGGCGGTCCTCAGCTGGCGGATCTTTGGGCGCGTCGAGCGAGGGTGCGCAGCCGCAAGGCGTTGAGCTTGATGAAGCCGGCAGCGTCGCGATGGTCATAGGCGACGGCGCCTTCCTCGAAGGTCACGAGATCCTGATCATAGAGCGAATAAGGGCTTGTGCGGCCGATGACGGCTGCGGAGCCCTTGTAGAGCTTCACCCGCACGCTGCCGGTCACAAATTCCTGGCTGCGATCGATCAGCGCCTGCAGCATTTCACGTTCAGGCGCGAACCAGAAGCCATTATAGATCAGCTCGGCATATTTCGGCATCAGCTCATCCTTGAGATGCGCCGCGCCGCGGTCGAGCGTGAGTGATTCCATGCCGCGATGCGCGAAGTAGAGAATCGTGCCGCCGGGCGTTTCATACATGCCCCGCGACTTCATGCCGACGAATCGGTTCTCGACGAGATCGAGCCGGCCGATGCCATTGATTCGGCCGAGTTCGTTCAAATGGGCAAGCAAAGTGGCTGGCGACATTTTCACGCCATCGACGGCGATCGCATCGCCTTTTTCAAAAGCGATCTCGATGATCGTGGGCTTGTCGGGCGCGTCTTCCGGGTTGACCGTGCGCGAATAGACATAGTCCGGCACCGGCTGCGCCGGGTCTTCCAGCACCTTGCCTTCGGAAGAGACGTGCAGGAGATTGGCGTCGACGGAAAACGGCGCTTCGCCATGCTTGTCCTTGGTGATCGGGATCTGGTTCTGCTCGGCGAAGGCGAGGAGCGCGGTGCGCGAGGTCAGATCCCATTCGCGCCAGGGGGCGATGACCTTTATGTCCGGCTCCAGCGCATAATAGGAAAGCTCGAAGCGCACCTGATCATTGCCCTTGCCGGTTGCACCATGGGCGACGGCATCGGCGCCGACCTTGCGGGCGATCTCGATCTGCTTCTTGGCGATCAGCGGCCGGGCGATGGACGTGCCGAGGAGATAGAGCCCCTCATATTGCGCATTGGCGCGGAACATGGGGAAGACATAGTCGCGGGTGAATTCCTCGCGCAGATCCTCGATGAAAATATGCTCCGGCTTGATGCCAAGCAGCAATGCCTTCTGCCGCGCCGGCTCGAGTTCCTCGCCCTGGCCAAGGTCGGCTGTGAAGGTGACGACCTCGCAGCCATAGGTCGTCTGCAGCCATTTCAAAATGATCGACGTATCGAGCCCCCCGGAATAGGCGAGGACGACGCGCTTGATCTCTTTCTTCTCGGGCATTTTTGACTCTTTTGAGGATTTCTGCGGCAGGGCGGGTTGGCGTGGCGCGACTATAGGCGCCGAAGTTGTGCGCGCAAGCACTGTGTCGATTATTGCGTTGCGGAGCAGACTTGGTCATCGAACGGAGGCCGCGAAGCCCATGAGGTCTTGGCCTCAGCCCCCAAGAATCTGTGTTCCGA
>DAIESR010000268.1 GCA_027346205.1 Beijerinckiaceae bacterium | reverse complement strand
TGTTCGACGAGGCGGCGGAAGTTCTGCTTGTGCAGCAGGCGGCCGGCGAGCGCCTCGACGCAGCGCTGCAATTGCAGAAGGGTGAAGGTCTCCGGCATCAGTTCGAAGACGACCGGGTGATATTTGATCTTGGCCCGCAGGCGCGCGATGCCGGTCGCGAGAATGCGGCGATGGTCGAGGATCATGCTCTGACCGGGCACGGGCGCCGGCCCAACTTCCGGATGATCGCGCCGGGCTTCAGGGATGAGGCCGGCCTCATAGAGAAGCTCATAGCGCTGGAGGACGAGATCCTCGTTCCAGGCCCGGCCGTCGGAGGCAAAGGTCACGGCAATGCGGTTCATCCTGTCTTGCCGCGCTGTTGCCGTTGGCGCCGCCTTGGCGAAAGCGCGCAGATGCGGCAGGAGCATCGTCTCGATCACGGGCGGAATACCGACGCGCCGGTCTTCCCAGGGCAGATATTCATACCAGCTTCGCCAGCCAGCTTCATAGTCGCCGGCCACGGGGCCTTCCCGTGTCAGGCCGAGATAGCTGCTCGAGATGACACGCTGATCGGGCCCTAAGCCGCGATCGCGATCGGCGAATGTATAGAGCTGCTCGACATAGCCGAGCGGATGACGGGTCTGTCGTTCGACCCAGGCGCGCAGACCGAATTGCAGCGAGCGATGTTCGAGCTCGAAAGGACCGGAGGGTAGAGCGCGCGCGTCTTGTAGAGTCAGTACGCGCGGATCGCCATTCGTCACGGCGACGAGCACGGCGATGAGATCGGCGGCGATCCCGTGACCAGCCGGCATGACGCCCGAAGTCTCAATCGCGGTGTCGGCGATCTGCGCGACCGGCGTGGTAGAGCGCAGAGCCCGTTCAAATCTGCTCATCGGCTCGATCTCATCGGTTCGACCTCATGGGACGACCTCAGCCCATCAATAATATTACATCGAATTCTCGCGGGCGAATGTCCGCATCCATCCTCAAACCACGTGGTTCCCGATCAGCGTGACGAGACGCCAGCCATGCGTCACCATATAGGCTCTGTATTGCGACGGAAGTCTCATCATTTCAAAGAATATTATCCGATATCCAGAGGCAGTGCGGCAATTGCATGGTGCGGCCATTGCCAAGGCGCGAGGCAGAGGGCATCGCCGCGCAGGGTGAGCCGCGCGGCCCAGGGATTGGCCGCGAGCCAATGCCGGCCGGCGCGCGAGATCCGCCGACATTTGGCCGCGTCGATCGCCGTCAGCGCGGTCGCCAGATCGGGTCGCATTTTCACTTCGACGAAGACGATCGAGTCGAATTTGCGGACGATGAGATCGATCTCGCCCCCGGTCATGCGATAGCGCCGGGCGAGAATACGATAGCCTTTGAGGCGCAGATAGAGGGCGGCAGCGGCTTCCGCCCATCGGCCGGCCGCCAGCGCGCGGCGCCGCCTCTTTGCACCTTGAGAGGCTGATCTCATGCGATCACGGCTATGCTCTAGAATGTTGGCTTATCCACATGACCCTATCCGAACCCCGGATTTAATCCGGGGGGCCAGCAACTTTTCGGGCTCATGGGATTATTTTCACGCATGATCTTATCCGAAAAGTCTGCAACTTTTCGGGGTCATGCTCTATCTCATGCGCGCCGAAAGTTCGACGGCGCGCGCGTAGACTTTGCGGCGCGGCTGCCCGGTCGCGGCGGAGACGACCGTCGCCGCCTCCTTGACCGACAATGTCTCGAGTGCCTTGCCGATTTTTTGGTCGAGATCCTCTGCCGTCGGCGCGACGATCTCCTGCGAAGGCGGGGCGACGAGGAGCACGATCTCACCCTTTGGTGTGGGTTCTTCGGCAAGCGCCGTCGCGAGCGCGGTGAGCGAGCCGCGCCGCACTGTCTCGAAATGTTTCGTCAATTCGCGCGCCAGCGCCGCTTCGCGCGGGCCAAGGACAGCATCGAGATCGACGAGCGTCTCGGCGACGCGATGCGGCGATTCGAAGAAGACCAGCGTGCCGGGGATGGAAGCAAGTTCGGCGATGCGCTGGCGGCGTGCGGCTGATTTCGAGGGCAGAAATCCTTCAAAGAAGAAGCGATCGGTCGGCAGGCCGGCGACGACGAGCGCGGCCAGCACGGCCGAGGCGCCCGGTACACTGATCAGCGGAATATTTTCCTCCACAGCCGCCGTGACGAGCTTGTAACCGGGATCGGAAATCAAAGGCGTGCCGGCATCGGAGACGAGCGCCAGGGCCGCGCCATTGGCAAGACGCGCGAGAAGATGCGGCCGCATCACCGCCGCATTATGTTCGTGATAGGCGACGATCGGCGTCGCTATTCCGTAATGCGCCAGGAGTTTTTTGGTGACCCGCGTGTCTTCCGCCACCACAGCGTCGGCGGCTGCGAGCGTCGCCAGCGCGCGAAGAGAAATATCGGCGAGATTGCCGATCGGCGTCGCGACGACATGAAGCCCCGGCGCCAGCGGTTCAGCCTCCGCCTTGAGGCCGAAAGCCGTAAAGCTGTTAACGCCCAGTGTCGGTGGCATTGCGTCCCGTGTCATTGGCGATTTCCGGCCCATATCGTCGTTTATGGTCATGATTCATGACCTCGTTTCATCGCCTTGTTCGGATCAATGGTTCTGTATAACGTCCGAATGTTCTCTAAATAGAACACTCCTGTCTTCGCAGCAAGCGTCAAAGCGCAGTGCGCGGCCAGATGTTTACTTTCTGTTGCAGCCGGAATCATATTATGTCTCAAAGAGCGTAAAAGTTCAGGTTCCTGTTTCAAGTGGCTGTTCCGGGCGTTGCCGCGGGGAGGAACCAGCCTGTCGAAAACTGTCGCGATCAGGATTGGTCAGATGCGACATGCCGCAGGGAGTTTCGTCTTGGCCAATGACATTTCCAACTGGCGCGCCCGGCTCGGGATGCGCTGCTCTGGAGCGCGTGGATTGAGACTGCGGGGCATTTCTATATCCGTCGCCGCGCGGCTGGCCGTGGTTGCGGCTGTTTCGAGCCTTGCCGGCTGCATGGGAATGGATGGGGCGACCCGCGGCGGCAATGGCGGTGACTTCGCTTCGGCCGCGCCCGTTGATCCAGTGCAATCGCAACCGCTCTCGGCACCGCAGGGTGCGGGCCAGATTGGCACCGGGCCGGTGAAGGTCGCGCTCGTCCTGCCGTTGACACAGGGGGGTGGGCCAAGCGCTGTCGGCACCTCATTACGCAATGCCGCCGAACTCGCGCTCTCGGAGGCTGGCACTTCGGATGTCACTTTGCTCGTCAAGGACGACCAGTCGACGCCCGATGGTGCGCGCGCTGCCGCCCAGGCCGCCATTTCCGACGGGGCGGAGCTGATCATCGGCCCGCTCTTCTCACCCAATGTGCGGGCGGTGAGCCAGATCGCCAGCGGCGCCAACAAGCCGGAGATTGCTTTTTCGACCGATGCGACGGTCGCCCAGCCGGGCGTCTATCTGCTGTCTTTTCTGGTTGAAACCTATGTCGACCGCATCGTCGATTTCGCCGTGTCGAAGGGCAAGAAATCTTTCGCGGCGCTCATTCCTGGCAATGACTACGGCCATATCGCCCAAGCCGAGTTTCAGGAGGAGGCGGCACGGCGCGGCGTCCGCGTGATGGAAATCGAGCATTATACGCCGCAAACGGTGAACGCTGCTGTCCGTAAGATCGCCGCGCTCGGCAATCAGATCGATGCGCTCTTCATCTCCGATCAAGCCGGCGCCATGCCAGCGATGGCGCAGGCGCTCACCGCTAATGGCATAGATTCGCACAAAGTGCAGATCCTTGGCACGGGTTTATGGAATGATGCGCGTGTGCTGTCCCTGCCGGCATTGCAGGGGGCTTGGTTCGCGGCGCCGGACAATACCGGCTTCAGTGCCTTTGCCGCGCGCTATCGGGCGAAGTTCAACTCCGATCCGGCACGTATTGCAACGCTTAGCTATGATGCTGTGTCGCTCGCGATCGCCCTTGCCCATCGTCCGGGACCGGACCGCTTCTCCGCTGCGGTTCTTACCAATCATGCCGGCTTCAACGGCGCCGATGGCGTTTTCCGATTCCGAGCCAACGGGCTCAATGAACGCGGCCTTGCCATCATGCAGATCAATAATGGCGTAGCGATGCAGCTCGTCCCTGCGCCACAGGTGCTCTCGGCCTCGGCGACCTGAGCATGACCCCGAAAAGTTGCAGGCTTTTCGGATAGGGTCATGCGCGGAAACAATCTCATGACCCCGAAAAGTTGCTGGCCCCCGGATTAAATCCGGGGGTT
>DAIESR010000258.1 GCA_027346205.1 Beijerinckiaceae bacterium | reverse complement strand
GCTCTATCCAAGCACCGGCCCAGGGTCAAACATGCTGGGTCAAACATGCTGGGTCAAACGCAGCGCGCTCACACAAAATAGAAAATAAGTTCCGCCTTGCCTCGGAACATGCGAGGAAGACGCCATGTCGCTCGATATCGTCGATCTGCGCAGCTTCTATGCCTCGGCCTTGGGCAAAACCGCGAGCCGCTTCATCGGCCGCGCGATTCGCGCGCGCTTCGACACCAGCATTGGCCAATCGATCATGGGCGTCGGCTATGCGACACCCTATCTCGACATGTTCCGTGGCGAGGCCTTGCGCGTCCTGGCCTTCATGCCGGCGGCGCAAGGTGTGGTGAATTGGCCTCCCTCCGGCCTTTGTGCTTCAGCTCTGGTCGAGCCGGTCATGATGCCGCTGCCGGATTCCTGCATCGACCGTATCCTTGTTATTCACGCGCTCGAAATCGCCGAGCATCCGCGCGAGCTGCTCGCCGAGATCTGGCGTATTCTGACTCCCGGCGGCCGGATGATTGCCGTGACGCCACGGCGCGCCGGCCTGTGGGCGCGGCTCGACACGACGCCCTTCGGCTATGGCCAACCTTATTCCCGCAGCCAGCTCAGAGAATTGATGCGCGAGACCTTGTTTTCGCCGACCTATTGGACAGAGGCACTCTATGTGCCGCCTTTCGAGCGGCAGATCTTTCTCCGTTCCTCCGCTTTGTTCGAAAGCGTCGGGGCCAAGCTCTCGTTGCCAGGTGCTGGAGTTCTCATCGTCGAAGCGACCAAGCAGCTCTATCGGCCGATCGGCGTGCGGCGAATCGCGCGCCACGCCCTACCGCAATTGCAACCCGTAATCGGTGCACGCTCCGCCGGCGTCACACCGAATTGATCGGGAGCCTGTCCTGCGGCGCCTTGACTCACAGGCCGTATCTTCGCGTGCCAAACCCGCCGTCGGGCTTGTCGACTTTCACCGACCAGCCTATACCGCTGGCCTGCTTCCCACGCGCCGCGAGCAGGCCGCTCGCGGTGACAGCGGCCGCTCCTCCCATGCTTTCCGATGTGAATGGTCACGCTCTATCACCATCCCCTCTGTCCGCAATCGCGTTTTGTCCGGCTTTTCTTAGGAGAATATGGCATTGAGCCACAGTTGATCGAAGAGCAGCCCTTCGAGCGTCGACAAGACTTTCTGCTCCTCGATCCCGCCGGAGAAACCCCGGTTCTGGTCGAAGAGAACGGAATGGTCGTGCCTGGTGCTGCGACGATCGCCGAATATTTCGACGAGACGCGCGGGTTGGCGCTCAGCCCGCATAGGCTGCTGCCGGAGGACCCGGCCGGCCGGGTCGAAGTGCGCCGGCTCCTGCATTGGTTCAGCCAGAAATTCTTCTTCGAAGTCTCATCCTGGCTGGTCACGGAGAAGGTCTATAAGCGCTACATGAGCCGCGCCCAGGGCGGCGGCGCGCCCGACATGGATCTCATCCGCGCGGCCCGCGCCAATATCCGCTATCATCTGCGCTATATCGGCTATCTGACGGCAAATCGGAAATGGCTTGCGGGCGACCGCCTCAGCTATGCCGATCTCGCCGCCGCGGCCCATATTTCCGTGGCGGATTTTCTGGGTGACGTGCCTTGGGACGAGGACGAGACGGCAAAGCTCTGGTATGCTCGAGTGAAATCGCGGCCGGCCTTCCGCACGCTGCTCGCCGATCGCCTGCCGGGCTTAGCCCCGGCAGCCGTCTATGCGGATCTCGATTTCTGAACCCGGAATCCTTGAAGGCCGCGCTCACGGAAAAGGCTCTGGCGCTCGGCTTCGATCTCTGCCGCATCACCGCTCCCGATGCGATACCATATGCGGCAGAACAACTCGGCGCTTGGCTCGCCGCGGGCTATGCCGGCGACATGGACTATATGCACGCGACCAAGGACCGTCGCTGCGCGCCGCACACCCTCTGGCCGGAAGCAAAAAGCATTATCATCCTCGGCATGAATTACGCGCCAGCCGGCGATCCGCTCGCACTACTCAGTGATCGGAGCGCCGCCAATATCTCCGTTTATGCGCGCCATCGCGACTATCACGACGTAATCAAAGGAAAGCTGAAGCAGCTCGCCTCCTGGCTCGTCGCTCAGGCACCGGAAACCGAGGTGAAAGTCTTCGTCGACACCGCGCCGGTGATGGAAAAGCCGCTCGCCGCGGCGGCCGGCCTCGGTTGGGCTGGCAAACATACCAATCTCGTCTCGCGGCGCTTCGGCTCCTGGCTCTTCCTCGGCGCGATCTTCACCGATCTCGCGCTCCCGCCGGATGCGCCGGAGCAGAATCATTGCGGCTCCTGCCGGGCCTGCCTCGACATTTGTCCGACGCACGCTTTCCCGGCGCCGCATCATCTCGACGCGCGGCGCTGCATTTCCTATCTGACGATCGAGCACAAAGGTCACATAGCGCCGGAGTTCCGCGCCGCGATGGGCAATCGCGTCTATGGCTGCGACGACTGCCTCGCCATATGTCCCTGGAACAAATTTGCGCAGGCAGCACGCGAGGAAAAATTGCAGCCGCACGCCGATCTTCTGGCGCCGAAGATCGCCGATTGGCTCCGCCTCGACGACGCCGGCTTCCGCCGACTCTTTTCCGGGAGTCCGGTGAAACGGATCGGTTTTGCCCGTTTTCTTCGCAATGTGCTGATTGCAGCGGGCAATACACAAGATGAGGACCTCTTGCCCCTTGTCGAATCCAAACTTGAGGCGGAATCATCTCTGATTCGCGCCATGGCCGTCTGGGCTGTCGGGCGGCTCGCTCCAAAGGCCCGGCTGCATGAACTGGCCGCCGCGCAGCAATGGCGGGAAGCAGACCCCGCGGTGGCGGCGGAATGGCTCTTCGCACTCGAACAGGAGGCAAGGCACGCATCATGAAGCTTTTCGCTTTTGGTCTCGGCTACAGCGCCTGTGATTTCATCGCCCGCCATGGCGCGGAATTCAACAAGATCTCGGGAACCGTGCGCGATACCGAAAAGTTGCGCCGCATGCCTGGCGGCCATGAGATCGCAACCTTCGTCTTCGATCGCGATCGAGAAGATCCCGGAATGGACGCGGCGCTTGCCGAAGCCGATGTCCTGCTCGTCTCTGTGCCGCCGGGCATTTCCATCGATCCGGTTCTCGGCAAATTCGGTCGCCGTCTCGCGGCTCTGCCGCAGCCGCTGAAGATCATCTATCTCTCGACTGTCGGCGTCTACGGCGACCGGCAGGGCGAATGGGTGGATGAAGAGCACGAGCCCACTCCGAAAAGCGATCGTTCGACGGCGCGCCTGCATGCTGAAAAAGCCTGGATGGCACTCGCGCGCGATCCGCACAAGACGCTTCATATCCTGCGTCTCGCCGGCATTTACGGCCCGCAACGCAATGCGCTCGAGGGCTTGCGGCGCGGCACCGCGCACCGCATCGTCAAGCCGGATCAGGTGTTCAATCGCATCCATGTCGCCGACATCAGCGCGGCGATCGCAGCGGTTCTGAGCTATAATGTCACCAGCGAGATCTGGAATCTCAGCGACGATGAGCCGGCGCCGCCGCAAGACGTCGTGACCTATGCTGCCTCGCTCATGGGGATTGAGCCGCCGCCAGAAGAGGATCTCGAGGTCGCGGCCCTAAGCCCGATGGGACGCAGCTTCTATGCCGAGAACAAACGCGTCTCGAACCGCAAGCTAAAGGAAAAGCTCGGGCTCACGCTCGCCTTTCCAACCTATCGCGAAGGTCTTGTCGCATTATGGGAAGCAGGTGAGGGACGCGGCTGAGCGACGGCGCTGAGGGACAGGCACGTCGCCATTCCTTACAGCTGCGAGACCTTCGCTCGAATGACGTGCTGCGAACTGCTCGTCGAGCCGCTCGATCTTTCTGGCAGCGGCATCACTTCATTGGCGGCGGGGTCGGGTGTCTTCGGGTGAAATGCTGCCGCGGAGGCTTTGGCTGCGGCGAGATCGGCGGCGCCAAGATGGGTGCCCACATCATCGCGTTTCCGGCCGGCATCCGCATCGCCCTGCGCGGCAGCGATCGCGAACCAAGTGTAAGACAAGGCGAGATTCTGCTTCACGCCGAGTCCGCGTGCGAGCAGGATCGCGAGATTATACTGGCTGTCGTGCACGCCATATTCCGACGCCTTGTGAAACCATTGCGCAGCCGTGGCATAATCCGGCTTGCCGCTCTCCCCGCCTTCGGCGGCGAGAACCGCGAGATTATGCATGGCGCGGGCGTTGCCGGCCTCCGCAGCCTTTCGATACCAGACCATGGCCCGCGCGAGATCACGCCGCACGCCGAGACCTTTTTCATAGAGCGAGCCGAGCCGATATTGCGCCGGCGGGAGGCCCTGGGCGGCGGCCTTTTCATACCATTGCGCGGCAAGTTTCATATCGCGTGGGGCATCATGGCCAGTCGTATAATTGGTGGCGAGCAGATATTGCGCCTTGGCATTGCCGGCTGCGGCCTGGCTCTGCAGAACCGCCAGCGATGCCTCACGTGGTTCTTGCACCGGCTTGGCGCCTATCGCACCAGTGACGATCGGATCGCTACCCGGAATAGCCTGCAAAGCAGTTTTTCGGCTGCCTGACGGCGCCTTGATCGCATTAGGCGTCATCATGTCGGAGCTTGGCGTTGCCGCGGCGGCAGCCCGCTTATCGCCGGCGGCACCGGGCACCTGCTTGGGCAATAGCCGGACCGCGGAGACTTCTTTGCCGCCTTCCAACGACAAACTGATCAAAGACGAATGGGCGACCGTCTTGACTACCGCATAAGCGCCAACGGCAAGGAACAGCGCGGCGACTGAAAGCACGACGGGGCGCTTATGATTGGCGATGAAATGCCGGGTCTGTTCAATGAGACTGGACGGCGCCACATTGCCGCCCGCCGCGCCGCCTATTCGGCTCTGCGGGCGCGCCATGGCAGCGGCGGATTCCATTTGCGCCGCTTGAGCAGCACGGCGAGCAGCCGCGATGAATCCGGCACGTGACGATGTGGCATCGGACGCGTCCGATTGATTGGGTTGAGTTGCCGTTGGATCGCGGTCGGACGTTTCATTGGCCATATGATCGCGCCGGCCAGGAAATCCCCGGCCCGGCTCGATAAGGAAATCCTCGAGCTTATCGGCAGGCGGCTCGCTCTCCGGCCTTTGAACCGGCACCGCTGATTTCGGCAGAGCGCTGCTGGCGCGGTCGTCCGGCATCTCTCTGGAGGCGACGAATGGCGGCGGTTCGCGTCGGGATGCGGCCCCCCGCATCGGCGCTGGCGCGAAATTCGGCGGCCGCCCCGAGGCGAGGAGTTCGCCCGGCGCTGGTTCTCGTCCATCGGAGATTTCGCTTTCGACCATCGCAAGCCGGTCGACGACTTTCTCCAAAGTCTCATGAACAGCATTCAACGTGATGAGGGTCCGGCGGCCGGCCTCGTCCTGCATCGTCCGCAATTCGGCGAGATCGCGTGCCACATCAGCATTATCAGCGCCGGCCAACGGCCCGGCGAATGCCTCCTGCAAGACGCTGCGTG
>DAIESR010000247.1 GCA_027346205.1 Beijerinckiaceae bacterium | reverse complement strand
TAACTTTTTGAATGAGAGCGTTTTCTTTCCGAGCGGATGATTCCATCCGCTCGGAAAACGCTCTAGCAAGTGCGACGATGAACCTTCGGATCTTCGCGTGACCCAGCAGGATATTTCCGACGCTCAGATCGACCGTACCAGGATCGACGGGGGATTCAGTTTCGCGATCGCCGCCTTCATCCTCGGCTTTGGCCTTCTGGCCGTGCTCGAACGAATTGGCCTGCCCGATGAAATGCTGCGGAGCGGTGTGATCGCCCTGATCTTCTCCGATCTCGCGATCGTCGCTTTGCTGTTGCGCACCATGCGGCCAGTGGATTTCTACGCAGGCGGCCGCCAGCTGCCGGGCGCTTATGCGGGTATCGCCTTCGCCGGCATGGTCCTCGGGCTCTTCCTGCCTTTTCTGCCGCCCGGCCAGCAAGGCATCAGCTTCGCCTCTGTCGCGACTGGCTTTTGTATCGGCGTTCTATGGGCGCTTTTCGCCACCGGTCCGGCTCTGCGGCGCAGCGGCGCTTATTCCATCACGGATTTCATAGTATCACGCTTTCCCACGATTCTAATCCGCGGCCCTGTCGTTCTGATCATCGGTTTTTGCGCAGCCTGTGTAGCGCTCGGCGGCTATGAGATCGCCTTACACAGTTTCGTCGCAGCGACGGGCCTTGACCGAAGACTCGGCTGCGCCATCCTCGGCGGGCTCATCATTCTGCTCATCGTTCCGGCCGGCCTTTCGGGCGTAATCTGGGTCGCAGCCGCAGCCGCCATCGTCATGGTGAGCGCGCTTATCCTCCCGCTCGGGCTCGATCTCCTCTCGGGGTTGCCGCTCGCTGTGCCTATCTTCGGCGACCATGCGCTCTGGGCAAAGGCCACGACCCAATTCTCGGTGCTGACCGGCATGAGCGTGCGCGCGCCGTCCCAATTGTCGGTCATCATCGCCACCGGCCTCGGCCTCGCCACTCTGGCACCTTTGTTCGGCGCCGCGGTCGCGAGCCGCGACGAAGGAGAGGCCTGGCGCTCTGGGATCGTCGGGATGGTGTGGCTGGCCCTCGGCGCGCTGCTGATCACCACGACGCTTGCCGGTGCGACGCTGGCCCTCGAAACCACTGTCGGCAATCGCGTGGCCACGGCATTACCACATTCCATTCTCGCGGCGAGCGCGCGCGGCGATATCGCGATCTGCGGCATTCACACGAGCGATCCCATCGTCCTCGACTTCGCCTGCGGCGCCAAAGCCGAAAACGGTCAGCTTCGGCCGGCTTGGCAGGACATGCGGACTGATGCCAGCTATCTTCTCCAAAGCCTGCCACGCCTGCGTGGATCGGAGCCGACCTTGGCACGGCTCGCCGCCGCTTTCATGATTGTCCTCGGCACAGGACTCGCCGCGGCCGGCCTGCAAACCCTGATTACTGCCCTCGGCCATGACATTTTGCATCCGAAGCGCCGAAAATTCGGACCCGTGAGCCGGCGCCTGGCTTTCACACGCGCGCTGGCCATCGGCTTCGTCATTCTCGCAAGCTATTGGCTCGCCGGCCGAGCCGTCGATGTGCGCACGCTCTTCGGCCTTGCACTGATGCTCTCGGCGGCCCTGGTCGCGCCGATTCTCACCTTGGCGCTCATACCGGGCACGACCTCGGTCAGCGCCTTTACGGCTCTCTGCGTCGCGGCCTTTGTGACGGTGCATTTCCTGATCTTCGACGCTGCCGTCATGCCGCCGCATGAACTCGCGACAGACGCGATCTTCGCCGCTTTCGACGGTCTGGCGATAGGGCTCTTCGTCACCCTTCTGCCCAAGGTTTTTCTGCCGGATGGTTTTGCTTCCAAGCAAAAAGCAGCCGGAACCGACGCGCCGCAGAGGCCATCAGGACGGGTTCCAGATTGAACCCAGAGCCCAATGAACCGAGAGGCACCCCGCCTCACTTCTCGCTTGCCGCCAGAAGATTGGCCTGATGCTGCGTGATCAGCGCATCGATGATCTCGTCGAGCGCTTCGCCAGCCATGACCTTGTCGAGCTTGTAGAGCGTCAGATTGATGCGATGATCCGTCACCCGCCCTTGCGGGAAATTATAGGTACGGATGCGCTCCGAGCGGTCGCCTGAGCCGACTTGCGAACGACGGTCGGCCGCGCGTTCGGCATCGAGCTTCTGCCTCTCCATGTCATAGAGCTTGGCGCGCAGCAGCGACATGGCACGCGCCCTGTTCTTGTGCTGCGAGCGCTCGTCCTGGACGAAGACGATCGTGTTCGTCGGCACATGGGTGATACGGATCGCCGATTCCGTCTTATTGACATGCTGGCCGCCGGCGCCTTGCGCACGCA
>DAIESR010000245.1 GCA_027346205.1 Beijerinckiaceae bacterium | reverse complement strand
GAGTCTTATGGGACAGAGTTTTTGCCGAGATCGGCTCTTCTGCCAGCAGAAGAGGCGTCGCCGGTTTCCATGATGGCCCCGGGGACGGATAGGCGCCGGCTGCGCGCAAGCGCGGCTTGCGAATGCTTCCGGCTAACCTCATTATTTTACTATTTATATCATATATTTAGCTGTCGTGCCTCCAGTTCAGCCCCCAACAGGGCTGGTAGTCTCGGCACGATAACGAGCTAGAGCGGAGATAGTTCCGTTCTAGCTCGCAAGCTGCGCAGGGCGCTCGCTGAATTCGGGTTGGCTGAGACAGGGGCAGCTCCCAGCTTCGCTGCTGGAAGCCGCGCATTGTATCGCGGCGAGGCTGGGGCAAGCGAGGTCCGGCTTGTCAGGCCGGTGTTGGATCATAGGGCAGGTCAGACGTCGTAGCTTCCATCATCGTCGGAACCAGAATCGTCATTGTCCGAATCATCATAGGAGGCGTCTTGGACGTTGCCGGCGTCATCCGCATCATTTTGAGACGCAGCATTGCTCGTCGCGTCCGGCTTCGATGAATCATAGTAATTATTGACCACCGTTTCTCCGCCCAAGCCGCTTCCCAAACCGCTGCCCAATCCTCCGCCCATGCCGCTGGCGATCCCGAGCGGATTGTTGTGCGAGCCGAAGAGGCCGCGAATCGAATCGGCCAGCAGCACACCGCCGGCAACGCCGGCCGCGGCGCCGAGGGCGCCCTTGAGGAAGCCGCCACCCCCCATGCCCTGACCGAACATGCCCTGACCGCCGCCGAAGACTCCGCCTGCTGGAGGCGGCGACGCATAAGGCTGTTGGCCCATCGTGTTCTGACCACTGTTGCCCCAAGGCCCACCCATTGCCGGCGGTGGCGCATAAGGCTCTCGATAAGAGGATTGCGGCGGCTCCTGACTCCACGGACCCGATTGGGGTCCCGGTGGCGGGCTCGATGGCCGTTGCGATGAACCGCCTCCCCCGAAAATCGAGCCGAGCCCGCCTAAAAATCCGCCTGTACCGGTCGCTTGCTGCGGCGGTTGCTGCATCTGTTCCATCTCGCGGAGCCGAGCGTCGAGCTCCTGGATCTTCTCATTGGCAGCCTGTAGTGCATGGTCCTGAACAATGACAGCCTGCGCCAGCAGATAGGGCGCGAAAGGCATGGTCTTGACGGCATCTGAAATCAACGCCTCGGCTTCCGGATCGCGGGGCGTGGTTGCCGCGCCGCGGATGCGGTCGAAGAGACCGGTGAGCAATTGGCGTTCTTCGGGTGACATTGTTTTCTCCCGTGGGGTTGCGCGGATCTTCGTCCGCAACAGTCATATGGGGCCCGAATATGGCTGCTCCAAGGGAATGCCGGAGTAAGGCTGATCGGGCCCATGTGCTGCGCTGCTGAAAGGTGCCGGCTATTTCCCTTGCCCCGCCCCGGTCGCGCTCGTAGAAGCGGGCGCAGAGAGTTGCAGGAACGAGTAATGCCCTTGTGGGGCTGCCGCAGGGCAAGGTTTTGGAAATGAACGATACGAAGAAACCGGCGGCGCGGACCGCCGCCAGACTGCCGCGCGGCCTCGCCGATCGCGGTCCCGCCGATATTGCCGCGACCGAAAAAATGCTCGCCGCGATCCGCAAATCCTACGAGCTTTACGGCTTTGAGGCGGTCGAGACACCCTTCATCGAATATACGGACGCGCTCGGGAAATTCCTGCCGGATCAGGACCGGCCGAACGAGGGCGTGTTCTCCTTTCAGGACGATGACGAGCAATGGCTGTCGCTGCGCTATGATTTGACCGCGCCGCTCGCGCGTTATGTCGCGGAGAATTTCGACCGCCTGCCGAAGCCTTATCGCAGCTATCGCGCCGGCTATGTCTTCCGCAATGAAAAGCCGGGACCGGGCCGGTTTCGGCAATTCATGCAATTCGACGCCGATACGGTCGGCGCAGCCTCACCAGCGGCGGATGCCGAAATGTGCATGATGGCGGCGGATACGCTGAAGGCCTTGGGAATCGAGGATGGCAAATATGTAATCAAGGTGAATAGTCGCAAATTACTCGATGGTGTCATGGATGCGGTCGACGTTCCTGAGACGAAGCGACTCACTGTATTGCGTGCGCTCGACAAGTATGATCGGTTGGGTGTCGATGGTGTTCGCGCCCTTCTCGGAAAAGAACGCAAGGATGAAAGTGGAGACATCACGGCCGGTGCCGATCTGACCCCCGAGCAGACTGATCGATTGATGCAGCTGTTTCAGATGGCGCCGCAACCAGGGCATGATTCGGCTGATTTGGAAGAATGGGAACGAAACGATTCATCTTACGTATCTTCGAAGCAGAATGCGGGCGACCTTTTTTGGAGTGTTTCGAATGACCCTGGGGAGGGTCGACTGCCCATTCGTAATCATGCAACGATCAAATTGCTTCGTAGCTGGTTTGCAGATTCGTCAAAGGCAGTAGAAGCTCTGAGCGAGCTGGAACATATTGCAGATCTGGTTCACGCGGCGCGCTATGGAAGTAAACGCATCCGCATCGACCCTTCCGTCGTGCGCGGTCTCGAATATTACACAGGCCCCGTGTTCGAGGCGGAATTGACGTTCGAGATCGATGACGAGGACGGCAAGCCCGTGCGATTCGGCTCGGTCGGCGGCGG
>DAIESR010000145.1 GCA_027346205.1 Beijerinckiaceae bacterium | reverse complement strand
GATCGAGGATCGCTTCCAGCTCCTTGCGTTCGGCATGATCCTGCTTGCGGATCTTAACGATCTGCCGCACGGCCTTGGTATCGAAGCCACGGCCCTTCAATTCCGCATAGACGTCGCGAATATCGTCGGCGATCGCCTTCTTCTCTTCTTCGAGCCGCTCGATCCGCTCCACGAACTGCTTCAATTCCTCGGCCGCGACGCCGGTTTCAGCGATGTCTGCCTCCATCACTCTGTCCCTTGCTTTGGATTGCATCGCTGCGCGGAAGATGGCAGCCGGTATGCTGGACATGCAGGATTTGCATTGGCCAGCGCGCATCAGCCCCGATTGCGGTCTCGGACCCAGAAGGTCAAGCGCTGCTTCGGCGAAATCCCCGCAATTCAGGTAGGCGTCCTATGAATATGTATTTTGACCGGAACCTTATTTTTGCCGGTCGGCACGGCTCGCCAGATTTTCGATGCGGTGCAACTCTGGGCACGCAAGTATCGGATCGAGCACATCGGCCAGCCGATCGGCCCAGGCTTCGGCCTTTTCCACAGAATCCACGAGATCCTGGCGGGTTTCGATGAGCACGCCGGCGAGGCCGCGCCGCGTCACCTGATCATGCAGCGTATCGCCCTGGAGGGCGCCATCATAGGGCTCATTATCGCCGACCACCAAGCCCTGCGCGGTCAGCGCGGCCAATAGAGGCTGTGCGAGGCGCGGATCGCTATCCCACAACATGCCGACCTGCCAGGGCCGCAACGCGCCGCGCCATTGCGGCGTGAAGGAATGGATCGAGATGACGGCAGGCAGCGGCCCATGCGCCGACATGGCCGCGATCATTTCCCCGATCGCGTCACGATAGGGCTGCCAATAGAGCCTGCGGCGCGCGTCGATCTCGCCGCGATCGATATGCGCATTGCCGGGAATGATGCGGCCGTCCGACAGGCGCATCACCAAGGTCGGATCGTCCGCGCCACGATTGGCGTCGATCAAGAGTCGCGAGAAACACGTTAGAAGCGCAGGCGCTTCGAGACGCGCGGCAAGCCGGCGCGTGATCTCTGCCGCACCTATGTCATAGGCAATGTGGCTCGCCAGATCCGCTTGAGTGAGACCCAATGTGCCATAGGCCGGCGGCAGATGATTCGCCGCATGATCGCAGAGCAGCAAGAGGCCGGAATCGAGCCGGCCGGCAAGCCTTTGCACAGGCGCGAAAAGCATATCGTCCAACGCCTTCGCAGCCATGTCGCGACCCCGCATATTCGCATGACGCCCGCCAAACATGCTTGGGCGAATCGAGTCGATGAAGTGATTGTGCGAATTGGCCGGAAAGATCAAATTGTTTATCGTGTGTTTTCTTTTGCGCTCCCCAAGTCCTTTTGCGCTTCATGATCGGCGCGGCCTTGATCCCGCCGCGATCCGCGGCGAAAGTGGCCAGGCCTCGATTCGAATCGGCTGCGTGGTCGCGAGCGGTCTCACCTGTTGCGGCCGAATGGCCAGCATGCAATCGTCTTTTGCATTTCGCGACAATGGTTTGAGCACTCAAATGGTTCGAGCATTCAAGCCGTCACACCCTCGGGCTCATTCAGTCTGATGGTGAGATCATTCGTCCTCGCCGCCATTGCCGGCTTCTTCCTCGTGCCCTTGGCGGGACCGGCCCATGCCGATTTTCGTTTGTGCAACACGACCGCGCATCGCGTGAGCGTCGCGATCGCCTATACCAATGGCTCGGCCTGGACCAGCGAAGGCTGGTGGAACCTCAAGGCCAATGGCTG
>DAIESR010000229.1 GCA_027346205.1 Beijerinckiaceae bacterium | reverse complement strand
AGGGCCAAGATCGCCTGTTCGATCGTCGCTGT
The DNA here is from genome assembly GCA_027346205.1 of Beijerinckiaceae bacterium. Classification (GTDB taxonomy): domain Bacteria; phylum Pseudomonadota; class Alphaproteobacteria; order Rhizobiales; family Beijerinckiaceae; genus Methylovirgula. The sequence goes on along the minus strand of DAIESR010000229.1, from coordinate 3,455 downwards.
ATCGGCTGTGCGTTCAATGACGAGGTCGGCACGCTTCTTACCGTTCACTTGCACCGGATAAGCTATCATATCTTCGACGATGAGGCTCTTGTCGGCAATGGGCCATGGTGCTTCGGCGACTAAATTCTCGTGTCCGAGGCGTGTCCAGCATTCTTCAGCGAGATGCGGCATCATCGGCGCGAAAAGCCGCACGAATATGTCGGCCGCCTCGCGAAAGCTGAAGGCGAGATCGGCGGCAACGGCGGGATTGTCGATCGCGCCGATCGCGGCCGACAATTTATTCGCCAGATCATAGATATGCGCGACCGCCCGGTTGAAGCGCAGCCGGGCGATATCCTCCTCGACCTTGAGAAGCGCGCCATGCGCCGCCTTGCGGACTTCGAGCGCTGGCGGCGAGAACCCATGGGGGATAGAGGCAGGGGCGGAGGCCGCGAGATCGGCCAATTCGCCAATGAGTCGATAAAGCCGCTGGACGAATTTCGAGGCGCCTTGCACGCCTTCCTCGGTCCAGATCACATCGCGCTCCGGTGGCGAATCGGAGAGCATGAACCAGCGTGCCGTATCGGCGCCATAAGACTCGATGATTTCGTCCGGATCGATCGTATTGCGCTTCGATTTCGACATTTTCTCGATCGGGCCGATCGTGACCGGTGCGGCGCCATCCTGGGTGACGGCCCGGCGGCCTTCCGAGCCGGCTTCGATCCGCACTTGCGTCGGGAAAAGATAGGTGCCGTCTTCGCTGCGATAGGTCTCATGCACCACCATGCCCTGAGTGAAGAGGCCGGCGAAAGGCTCCTTCAGATCCCCGGCGTGATTGGTCTTCTGCATGGCGCGGGTGAAGAAGCGCGAATAGAGCAGGTGCAGGATCGCATGCTCGATTCCGCCAATATATTGATCGACCGGCAGCCAGTGCTTAACCGCCGCCGGCGTCGTCGGCGCAACAGCGTTCCACGGATCGGTGAAGCGCAGAAAATACCAGGACGAATCGACGAACGTGTCCATCGTGTCCGTCTCGCGCCGCGCCGGCGATCCACAATGCGGACAGGCGACATGTTTGAAGGTCGGATGCCGGTCGAGCGGATTGCCCGGATGGTCGAAGGTGACATCTTCAGGAAGCGTCACCGGCAGATCCGCCTCGGGCACGGGCACTGCGCCGCAAGATTCGCAATGAATGATCGGGATTGGGCAGCCCCAATAGCGCTGTCGCGAAATACCCCAATCGCGTAGCCGGAAATTCACCTGCCTTTTGCCCTGCGGCTTTCCGTCGATCATCGTGGCTTCGAGCCTTCGGGCGACCTCGTCCTTCGCCGCTGCGATCGGGAGACCATCGAGAAAGCGCGAATTGACCAGAACGCCGTCGCCGTCATAGGCGGTCTCGGTGATCGTGAATTCTGCTGGATCGACATCCGGCGGACTGACGACGGGCGTTGCGCCAAGCCCATAGGCATTGGCGAAATCAAGGTCGCGCTGGTCATGCGCCGGGCAACCGAAAATCGCGCCCGTGCCATAATCCATCAGCACGAAATTGGCGACATAGACGGGCAGCAGCCAATCCGCATCGAAAGGATGGCGGACGCGCAGCCCCGTGTCATAGCCGCGCTTTTCCATCGTCTCGACCGCGGCGGCCGAGGTGCTGTGATGCTGGCATTCCTCGATGAAGGCGGCGAGCCCAGGATCTTTCTGCGCAGCCATTTCCGCGAGCGGATGATCGGCGGCGACGGCAACGAATTTCGCGCCGAAGAGCGTGTCCGGCCGTGTCGTATAGACTTCGACCTCGCGGGTGTCGATCTTTGCCGGCGCGGCAAGCTCGAAACGGACGAGCAGGCCTTCGGACCTGCCGATCCAATTCTTCTGCATCAGCCGCACTTTTTCCGGCCAGCGCTCCAGCCCATCGAGTGAGGCCAGGAGTTCTTCGGAGAAATCCGAGATTTTCAAGAACCATTGCGTCAGCTCGCGCTGCTCGATGAGTGCGCCGGAACGCCAGCCACGGCCATCGATCACCTGCTCATTGGCGAGAACGGTGTGATCGACAGGGTCCCAATTCACTTTCGAATTCTTGCGATCGACAAGGCCGGCCGCATAGAAATCGAGGAAGAGCTTCTGCTGATGCCTGTAATAGCTCGGATCGCAGGTCGCGATCTCGCGCGACCAATCGAGCGATAAGCCCATGGATTGGAGCTGCGTCCGCATGCTCGCGATATTGGCATAGGTCCATGTCGCCGGATGGGTCTTGTTCTGCATCGCGGCATTTTCCGCCGGCATGCCGAATGCGTCCCAGCCCATGGGATGCAGCACATTATAGCCTCTCGCGCGCATGAAGCGGGCGATAACATCGCCCATCGCATAATTGCGCACATGCCCCATATGAATCCGGCCGGACGGATAAGGGAACATTTCAAGAACATAATATTTCGGCCGCGAATCATCATTGGCAGTGCGGAAGGTATTGGCCTCCGCCCAGATCTTTTGCCATTTCGGTTCCGCTTCGCGGGCGTTGTAGCGCTGCGAGTCCATGCTATCAGTCGAGCCTTCCTGGGAGACGGGCGATACACAGCATTATTTGCCGCATGGGGTCAATGTTTCCGGGCCAGTGTTTTGCGGTGCAAAGAAGATGCAAGTGGTTGCGAATGAAAAGGCCATGAAAACGCCAGAGCAAACGGCTGGGGGCACTTTGGCCCATCTCGCCGAAATCCGCGCGCGGATCGTCCAGGCCGCCCGCGACTGCGACCGGGCGCCGGAAGATGTCACGCTCGTCTGCGTCTCCAAGACATTTGGGGCGGAAGACATCAAGCCTGTGCTCGAGGCGGGCGAGCGCGTCTTCGGCGAAAACAAGGTGCAGGAGGCGCTTGGCAAATGGCGGGAGCTGAAGAAGCTTTATGCCGATGTCGAGCTGCATTTGATCGGACCTTTGCAGACGAACAAGGCGCGCGAAGCCGTCGAATTTTTCGACGTGATCGAAACGCTCGACCGATCTCATCTTGCGGCTGTGCTCGCCAAGGAGATCGCCCGCAGCGGCCGGCATCCAAAGCTTTATGCGCAGGTGAATACGGGGGCGGAACCGCAAAAGGCCGGTGTTCTGCCGCAAGAGGCGGATCAATTCATCGCGAGCTGCCGCAACGATCACGGTCTCGAAATCTCTGGGCTCATGTGCATCCCGCCCTTCGATGAGCAGGCCTCGCCGCATTTCGCTTTGCTGGGCCAGATCGCCAAACGCAATGGCATTCCGATTCTTTCAATGGGCATGAGCGCCGATTTTGAGCTTGCGATTCAACAAGGCGCAACGCATGTGCGCGTGGGGACCGCGATTTTCGGGAAGAGATGAGGGATGCGGTGCTGACTATTCGGTGAGGTGCATCCGGCTGCCATCACCGAATAGTGAGCACTGCCTTTGCCGACAGGCGCGGCAAAAGTTTGCGCAGATCCGCGAAGCGGAGCGCGATACAGCCGGCGGTGGG
>DAIESR010000213.1 GCA_027346205.1 Beijerinckiaceae bacterium | reverse complement strand
TGGGTCCAAGAACGCACGAGCCGCGATTTCTGATAGGAAAGATGGGCAAGCTCGACTTGCAGCGCGCCCTCCTTCGTCCGAGCCCTTTGGCCGAAGATCTCGAGGATCAGCCCGGTCCGGTCAATGACCTTGCATTGAACGGCTTTTTCGAGATTGCGCTGCTGCACCGGCGATAGCGCGCAATCCATGACGACCAGCGCAATCTCATCGTTTGCGACAAGGGCCGCAATTTCTTCGACTTTGCCTGGGCCGATGAAAGTCGCCGGACGAACCTGCTGGAGGGCCACAGCGCGGCCTTCGCGCACATCGAGATCGATCGCCTCCGCCAAGCCCTTCGCCTCGGCGATCCGTGCTTCATGGGAGCGGCTCGGAGGGACTCGTTGAAAGCCGAAACCCGGTGCTTGCGCGCGCCGCCGCTCGTCGAGATAAGGCCCGACAACCAGTGCCCGCGTCGGCGCGGAACGGGTCTCACCAGAGCTTTTTGCGAAAACCGATTTGGTGTTTTTCAAATTGGCTTCGAACGCCTTTCCTTCATGGTTGCGGCCTCATGACCCCGCCGGCCCCTCTTCCCCAGGCTCGAACATTTGGATCGGATGACCTGGCATGATCGTCGAAATCGCATGTTTGTAAACCAGCTGAGAATGACCATCCCGCCGCAAAAGCACGCAGAAATTATCGAACCATGTGACGACCCCTTGCAGTTTCACCCCATTGACAAGGAAAATCGTGAGCGGGACCTTATTCTTTCTTACGAAATTCAGAAACGTGTCCTGCAGATTTTGAGTCCGTTCTGCTGCCATTTTGAATTCCTGTTCTTTTCTTGACGTCGCCGCTCGGCGACCGGCCGGCAACGTAACCCGCATTTTTGCAAAAGTTCGGGCGTTTTTCAAAGGCAGCGGCGTCCCACGCCGATGAATCCTAAGATAAGCGCGTCCGCACTTTAACCTAGAGCAAGCCCCTAAAAACGAGACTCGACCTTTCGGATATTAAGCTCAAGCGTGCCGACTTGCCGAAACGCGACATACGAATCGCCAAGACGGCCCCGACCACCGTGACAGGCATCGGATCGCTTACCATAGATGAGGTCCCGAGGTCGGCAGGAAATGAGGGGGGAGCACAAACTGATGTCGACGCTTGCAGAATGCGTCCTGAAGGCTTGAGCAGATCGGTTTGCGGCGGCACATTCTTCCGGCCGATCACTGATTATTAGATCGCTCGAGTGCCGCTGCTGCAGGCAGGACTTGCCCGAATACGCCGATTTTTGTCTCATGGCGTCGAGCTTTCGGCCGATCGACGTCGAGCATGTTTGGGAACAAAAGGAAGATATTTCCGCCAAGGGACGTGCTCTGAGTCTTTGACGTCCCGGTCACAATATGATTCATGCGACGGGCAACGGCTCTAAGAACTGCGTTTTGCGACATTATGAAATAAAACACGCAATCTTTGGGCCAATAGTCCCGGATGGCCGTTCCCTACTGGTGTACCATCAATGGTAACGACTGGCATCACCAAGCTCGTCGCGCCAGTGACAAAGGCTTCGCGCGCGGCTTTGGCTTCGGCGAGGCTGAAGCGGCGTTCCTCGATGCGCAGTCCCTCGGCAGCGATCAGATCGAGCAAAGTGGCACGCGTCACGCCGCTCAAGATGGTATTGTCGATCTGATGCGTGATGATCACATTTTCAGAATTGACAATCCAGGCATTGGATGCCGCCCCTTCAGTCACCATGCCCTCGGCATCGACCAGCCAAGCTTCCTGTGCGCCCCGCTCTTTCGCCGCCTGCCTTGCCAGCACATTCGGCAAAAGCCCGATCGTCTTGATATCGGGCCGTTTCCAGCGAATATCGGGCATGCTCGCGACCGCGATCCCGGCCGCAGCTAAAGTGGTGCCCTTATTGGGATCTATGGCGCGCGTGGTGACGACCAGGCTCGGCCGCACCGAAGGCGCGGGAAAGCAATGTTCGCGTGGTGCCACGCCTCGCGTCACCTGCAGATAGAGATAGCCGTCTTTGATGCGGTTGCGCCGCATCACTTCGCGCAGCACGATGGGTAGCGCGCCTTCCGCGAGCGGCATGGCGATCTGCAATTCGGACAGCGAACGCTTGAGTCTAGCGAGGTGACGTCCCTCGTCGATCAGCGCGCCGCGATGGATCTCGCAGACTTCGTAGACGCCATCACCAAACTGATAGCCGCGATCCTCTATATGCACTGTCGCCTCATTGTGCGGCAGATAGCTGCCGTTCACGTAAGCGATGCGCCCCACGGCTTTCTCCTTTCCGGCCACAGCTCAAAAAATGCCGGGCCGCCACGCCCAGCCACTACGCCGAAGATGGCGCCCATGGCAATGCCGAACAGCGGATTGAGCTGTGTTCGGAAGACGAGGATGGTCATGCCGAGAGTGATGGCAACGGTCAAGGTGCTGCGGTCCGCCGCCTGCGCCGTGACGGCACCACTCGCCAGAATGCAAGACGCGAGGCCGTGGATGTCATCTGAAGAGCTCGCTCTTGCCATTGCCGAATGCATCGAGGAAACGCCGTGCCCGTCGGCGGTCCTCGCGTGACCCGCCGGTGAGCGCGAGCTGCAGTGCCGCTTTCTCCAAGCTTTGGAAGTCGATGATCTTCGACCATCGCCGGACGGCGATGAGATCGCCTCCCGCCTCTGGTGGCCGGGGCTCGACGACAAGGTCCAAAAGCGCCGACAAGCTGCTGCCACCGCGCATTCCAGCCCGGACGAAGGCATAGACACGGTCTTCCTGAGCCGCAGCCCACCAAAACCACAGTATCGCAGCCGGCGAAGCCTGCAGCCACAAGGCTTCGCTTGCAGCGAGGATTTCGACGCGCGCACGCAGGTCAGATTGGAGATCTGCTTCGGCTGGCCCAAAAAAGGCCTCGGTCGCCACGGGATCAGCGCCCGGCCGAAGCAGCGCGCAGGCGAGAGATAAATCCGAGAGATTTGGCAGAATGCCGCCGAGGAATTCGGCCCGTTCCGTCGGTGGGAGCGGTGTCAAGACCGCAATCACGAGGGCTTGGAGCCGGCTGGTCAGCGATTCGGCACTCGCGCCCTGCACCGCGCGCAGATAGGCCGGGCTCGCCGCAAATAAGGCCTCCAGCCAATCGCGGCTCCGTGGTGGAGCGCTTCTGACGCTGGCTTCCAGCGCATCCAAAATCAACCCACGGAGCTGGAGCCGCTCGGCCTCAGCGACGGCTTCGACGCGCGCTTCGAGCGACGCAAAGGCGGACTCCGACGTCGTTCCTTGAAACAGCGGTTCGATTTCGTGAGG
>DAIESR010000197.1 GCA_027346205.1 Beijerinckiaceae bacterium | reverse complement strand
CCTCTCCCCGCGAGCGGGGAGAGGGGCACCCCGTCGATTGACATATCTTGTTGCTGCAAATTCACTCCATGATGTTTGGGGGATCAAAAGCAATGCCTGTTTTTCGTGGCCAAAAGCATTTCCGCGCCCGTCTCACCATTGCTCTTGTTTTTCTCGCCGCCGCACTCGCGGCCGTCCTGTGGCTCGCACACTCCAAAGATCATGATGTCTTATGGAAGATCGTGCATGACAAATGCGTGCCCAATGAAGAGACTCATCACAATCCTGCACCTTGTGCCCTCGTCGATCTCAGCAAAGGCGGCACGCGCGGCTATGTGATCTTGAAAGATCGCCGCGGTATTGCGCAATTCCTGCTGATCCCGACACAGCGGATCTCGGGGATCGAATCTCCCGATCTTCTGGCGCCGGATGCGCCGAATTATTGGGCCGCGGCCTGGCAGAATCGGAGCTTCGTTTCAGCGCGCGTGGCGGGCAAGCTCACCTGGAATATGGTCGGGCTCGCGATCAATTCGTCCTCGGCGCGCAGCCAGAATCAATTGCATATCCATATCGATTGCCTGCGCCCGGATGTGCGGGCTCTGCTCGGTGCGCACGTCGCTGAGATCGGCACAGGCTGGACAGAGCTTTCCTTCGATCTCTCCGGCCGCCGCTATTTTGCGCGGCAGCTCGCGGCGGCCGATCTTGCTGCGCAAAATCCTTTCAAGCTGCTCGCCGAAGGCGTGCCCGGCGCCGCGCAGAACATGGGACAAGAGACATTGGCCGTCGTCGGCGTGTCCTTCGAACCGGAACGGAACGGCTTCGTTCTTTTGGCCGCACGAGACCCGTTCGCGCATGCGGAAGCTCTGCTCGATCATAGCTGCGCCGTCGCGCGCTAATCTTCTCCCAATGGGAGAAGGTAGGCGCACCAATGATGCTTCTTATCCCCCCGCCTGCGTGACAAGCTTGGTGTTGAGATAGGCTTCGATCGCTTCCGAGCCGCCCTCACTGCCATAGCCGCTGTCCTTCACGCCGCCGAAAGGCAGTTCCTGCTGCGCGAAGCCGATATGATTGATCGTCAGCATGCCGGCCTCGACGGATTGGGCGAGTGCCATCGCCGTCCGCGTCGAACGGGCGAAGGCATAGGCGGCCAGTCCATAAGACAGCCGATTGGCCTCGGCGATCGCCTCTTCCACATTGGCAAAGCGATTGACGAGGGCGACCGGGCCGAAGGGCTCTTCATTCATGATGCGTGCGGTCACGGGCACGTCCGCAAGCACGGTGGGTTCGAAGAAATAGCCCTTATTGCCGAGCCTCTTGCCGCCGGCCACCAGTTTCGCGCCTTGCGCGGTCGCATCATTGATGAGGCTTTCCAGCGCCGCAACGCGCCGCGCATTGGCGAGCGGCCCCATGCGCGTGCCTTCCTCGAGCCCATTGCCGATTTTCAGCGCCTGCGCCGACGCGGTGAATTTCTCCAGGAAGCTGTCATAGACTTTCGCCTGCACCAGAAAGCGCGTCGGCGAAATGCAGGTCTGGCCGGCATTGCGGAATTTCGCATTAACGAGCAGCTTCACCGCGACATCAAGGTCCGCATCGTCGCAGACGATGGCCGGGGCATGGCCGCCGAGTTCCATGGTCACCCGCTTCATATGCTGGCCGGCGAGCGCGGC
>DAIESR010000193.1 GCA_027346205.1 Beijerinckiaceae bacterium | reverse complement strand
CTTCTCCCGCTCCAGCACGAGATCGGCCACTTCATGGCGCAGGGAATCGCGCTCACGGGCAATCGATCGGCGCAAGCGGATGAGGTCGGAGAGATCCGCAGCCAGCGTCTGCGTCTCTGCCCGCATTTCGGGCAGCACGGCACCGAGCATCATGGACGTGTGCACCGCCTGCAGCATGTCCTCTGGATCGACGAGGAGCGCTGGCGGCAGATTGCGCCCCATGCGTTGCAGTGAGGCCAGAACTTCGGCGATCAAGGTCTTGCGGCTTTCGAGCGATCGCCGCGTGGCCGCCTCGCTGCCCTTCAATGTTTCGAGCCGATTTTCCGCGGCGCTGACTTTGGCTTCCGCGGCGCTGACCCGCGTGGTCGTTGTGATCAAAGCGGCATTAAGCCGCGCGCGATCGCTGCGCAGCGTTTCGATTTCCGCTTGAATCTTACGGCGTTGGGCGTCGGATTGTTCGAGCGTATCTTCGAGGCCGCGCAGCTCGGTTTGCCGTGTGTCGAGGTCCAAGCTTGCCGAGGGCTGGCTCGTGTTTGGAGGCATCGGCGCTTTACCGGCCTTGTCGGCACCGAGCTTCGCCGCCTCAGCCTCCGATACGGCTTTGGTCGCGGTGGGCGGTGAATCTTCGGCCGCCAGTGCGAATGCACTGAACCCCGCGACTAGCGCCGCGAGACCACAGAAAAAGAGTGGCCCAAGCCTCGTCATGCCTTGTTGCACCCGGCCGATAGGAGCCTCCGCGCTCGTTGCTTGTCGAGAGGCGCTATCGCGGAAATATGTGGTTTTGGCCATCTGGCTCATGGGTCGCTCAACATGAAGTCAGGCCCGATGATAGGGGTGGCCGGCGAGAAGCGTCAAAGCCCGGTAGATTTGCTCGGCGGCCATGATTCGCGCGAGCTGATGCGGCCAGGTCATTGCACCGAATCCGATGATGAAGGCCGCCTCGGAGCGAAGTTCGGTGTCGATCCCATCCGGGCCGCCGATGAGGATCGCTAAGCTCCCGAGGCCTTCTCCACGGAACCGGTCGAGCCTTTGGGCGAATGCGGCGCTGATCAGATGTTCGCCGGTTTCGTCGCAAGCGATACAACCGCTCGAAGCGCCACCTAGACTGGAAAGGAGGCTGCGGATGGCTTTGGCCTCCTCCTTCTTACGATCCTGCGGGCGACGTGCCCGGCTTTCATCGATCTCACGCGCATCGACAGCGGTTACGCCGAGGCTTCGTCCAACACTAGCGGCACGTGCTATATAATGAATAGCAAGCTCTCGTTCGGGCCCGGCCTTGAGCCGCCCGACGCAGATGAGATGAAGACGCATGCGCGCCGCGTCTCAGCCGGCTTGACGCTCGCCCGGCCGATCCTGGCCCCACATCTTCTCGAGATTATAGAACTGCCGCACTTCGGGCCGGAAGAGATGGATGATGACATCGCCACCATCCACCAGAACCCAATCGCAATGCGGCAATCCTTCGATCCGCGGCGTAGCAGCGCCTGCCTCCTTGAACGCCTTCAAGACGCGATCCGCCATCGCCCCGACATGCACGTTGGAGCGACCGCTTGCGATGATCATCGTGTCGGCGATTGAGGTCTTACCTTGCAGATCGATCGAGATGACGTCCTCGGCCTTCGCGTCTTCGAGACTGGCCAGAACAGCTTTCACCAATGGACCGGCGTCCGATTCAATGGAACCAGGTACCGAGTGAAGCGGCAAAGCTGCCGCTTCGTGGGAAATCGTGGGTATCAGTGCTGCGATCCTCTTGCGAAACCGATCCTGAGACCGGCCTTCCTACAAGATGGCCCAATCCAGCTCTTTTTTCAATTGCCCGTGGTTTAAATTCGGTTTCATCCCCTATTCCCCAGAGTTTTCCGATTGGATGGAATCGCTTGCAATCCATATGGTCGGGGTTAATCGGCTCTATTTCAAATAGATAGAGCATGCGTCCATCCGCGGCGCTGCTATCGGGCCGAGCACCAGCCGAGCTTGCCCTCAACCCGATCGAATAGCCTTTCACACTCAGGCTATGGCGATCGTCTGCGCCGCGTCGTGGCGGGGCCGGTCAGCTATGCGCTTTGCGGAACAAGTCCCAGATCAGCGCGGCGCTGCTGAAATCATTGTTTTGGGGCCCCACCATTTTGCCTTGTTCGCCACCCTTCCAGCGGCCGGGGATCCAATGCCCGCCACCTTCGATTCGGACGAGTTCGACCGGGGCCTTGCAGCCCTGCAATTTTTCGAGATAGGCCCGAGTCGGGTTCTTCGCGTCGCGATGGGGGAACTGCGTCACGGTTTTGGACGTATCGCAGCCAGCGGCCTTGGCGAAAAGCGCGAGTGTTTCTTCGACCGGCAGGAGCTTGGCTTTGCTGTCGATGAGCTTGGCGTGGCCGCCCCGATAAGGAATGAAAGGGTCGGCGGTTCCGGCGATCATTAGAAAAGGCAGGGGCCGTGGCGGTAGACAGCTTGCCGCAAGCTCCTCCGGCAGGGACGCGATGAGGATCGCGGTTCCGGCGAAGAGCGGGGAATGCTGGCAGGCGAGCCGCAAAGCCATCAGCCCCCCAGACGAGGAGCCGACGAGAAAAATCCTGTGCCGATCGGCGATTCCGTCGGCGATCAATTTGGTGACGAGTTTCTGGACGAATAGCAGATCATGTTTTGCGGCGAGACTCGGCGTCACATGCCAATAGCCGCCGATAGCGTAGGGATAGACCATCACCGGCGCTGACGAGCGCATCAGCTGCTCAAGCCCGAGATGATGCCTGATTCGATTGCCGAAGCCCTTGCCGCCATGCAGGACGATGATGACCGGACGGCGGGCCCGTTTCAGCCGCTCGTGCTCGACGATGAGCGCGGTCCGCCTTATGCCGCCGATATGGAGCGTGATGCGTCCGGTGAAGGCCGCGGCACGGTCGGGCAGGCCTACGCAGGCCATGAATGTCGCCGCCAAAACAGCGAAAAGGGCGACCAATCGGAGATTTTGCGTCTTCATGATGCCGTCATTCATTTCGATGGAAACACGCAGAGACCGCTGCTTGGATCGAGCTCTTCGAGCCTACGCCGCGATGAGTCGGTTGGATGAAATGTCCAGTACTGTTTTGGTGTTCCATCCGCCTGTGATCATAAACTGGCGGTGTCGCCTGTCTATGCCTAGCCGTATGGCGTTTTCGCGCGGCGGCAGCCACATCCGAGATTGCTGCGGCCGAAACCACAATGCCCTTGTCCATAATCCCCATGTTTGTAACGCCTGTGTCAGCGGCGGCCACGCGGCGGAGCCCGCCTGACATCAGTTGCGTCATCGGTTGATTCTGGGAGCCACGCCAAAATATGATGTGTCGTCGGCGTGAATTCTATCGGCTCTGCGACGAATTTGAAGGAAGCGTCTGCGTCTAGTAGTCTTTCAGGTCTTGCGGTTGTTGTCCGCGCGTGCGTGCGCTCTCGTGTTGGATGCCGCGTGTTGGCCAGTTGCCTGCCGCACCATCTGCGATATGTCCATCTAGGCGTGCTGTCGCATGCCTGATAAGACGGCTTTCAGCAAGGCTTGGGAAGATATGTGGGCAATGACCGCCTGCACCCACAGTCGTCTACATTGGTTGGGGAGCTGTGAGCCGCTGAGTCTATCCCGCAATATTGGTCGTGGACGCGAGCGCTGTGAAGACAAAATGATCAAGACGAGATGCCGATGACGAATGAGATAGCCCAGGCGCGGCGGCCGTTATCGCCGCATCTGTCGATCTACCGGCCCATGCTGACGATGATGATGTCGATCGCGCATCGCGTCACCGGCGCCGCGCTTTACTTCGGAACCTTGCTGCTCATCTGGTATCTCGTGGCTGCCGTCTCGGGGGATGCAGCCTTTGCGACGGTTTCTTGGTTCATGCGTTCCTTCTTCGGCCAGCTGATTCTCTTCGGGTTCACCTTTGCCCTGTTGCATCATTTCTTCGGCGGTGTGCGGCATCTCATCTGGGATGCGGGCTATGGCTTCGAGCATCCGATGCGTGAAAGACTGGCGCAAGGCACTTTGATCTGCAGCACGGTCTCCACCTTGATCCTCTTCGCTGCGGCGCATTTCCTTGTCTAGGTTTGTAACGGGCATGCTCTTCGACATTGCCGGTGATCGAGGTTTCGGTTCGACG
>DAIESR010000182.1 GCA_027346205.1 Beijerinckiaceae bacterium | reverse complement strand
ACGGAAGGGCGAGATGAAGGAGCAGAGTACGATCAATCCGGCATCCGTCATCAATTTCGCGACTTCACCAATGCGGCGGATGTTTTCGACACGGTCGGCGGGCGAAAAGCCCAAGTCCTTATTCAGTCCGTGCCGGATATTGTCGCCGTCGAGCAGGATCGTATGCATGCCGGCGGCATTGAGGCGCGCTTCGACGAGATTGGCAATGGTCGACTTGCCGGCGCCGGAAAGGCCCGTGAACCAGAGCACGCCAGGCTTATGGTGCTTGAGATTGACCCGCGCTTCCTTGGTGACCGTCAGATCCTGAAGATGGACATTGGTCGCCCGCCGCAAGGCAAAAGCGATGAGGCCAGCTGCGACGGTCGCATTGCTGTAGCGATCGATGAGAATGAAAGAGCCGGTGACAGGGTTTTCCGTATAGGGATCGAAGGCGATCGGCCCATGGGTCGCGAGATTGCCGTAGCCGACCTCATTCAAGGCCAAGGTCTTCGCCGCATGCTGGGAGAGCGTGTCGACGTCGAGCCTGTGCTTGAGTTCCGTCACCGTGACAGGCACGGTGCGCGTGCCGATCTTCATGAGATAGCTGCGGCCCGGCAATAATTCCTGCTCGCTCATCCAAATGAGATGGGCGCCGAATTGATCGGCGACGGCGGGACGCGCCTCTGGCGCAGCCAGAATGTCGCCACGGCTGATGTCGACCTCGTCGGCCAAGGTCAATGTCACGGCATCGCCAGCGCCTGCGGAATCGAGATCGCCATCGGCTGTGACGATGCGCGTGATCTTCGAACGACGGCCCGAACCAGCGACCACGACATCGTCGCCCGGCTTGATGGTGCCGCTCGCGATCGTTCCGGAAAAGCCGCGAAAATCGAGATGCGGCCGGTTCACCCATTGCACCGGCATGCGGAAGGGCAGGCCGGTGCGATGGTCTTCGACATCGATCGCCTCAAGATAGGAAATGAGCGGTACGCCCTGATACCAGGGCATTTTTTCGCTCTTCGTCGAGATGTTCTCGCCGAAGCGCGCCGAGAGCGGAATGGCGGTGACACTTCGGAAATTGAGCGGCGCGGCAAAGACTTTGAAGCTCTCCACGATATCGTGGAAGACGGTCTCGTCGTAATCGACGAGATCGATTTTGTTGACGGCCAGCACGACATGCTTGATGCCGAGAAGCGAGACGATTGCCGCATGCCGATGGGTCTGTGTCAGCAGGCCTTTGCGGGCATCGACGAGCAGAATGGCGAGATCGGAATTGGAAGCACCCGTCGCCATGTTGCGCGTATATTGCTCATGGCCGGGCGTGTCGGCGACGATGAAGGCGCGATGTTGCGTCGAAAAATAGCGATAGGCGACATCGATGGTGATGCCTTGCTCGCGCTCGGCTTCGAGCCCATCGACGAGAAGCGCGAAATCGATCTCGGCGCCGACGGTGCCATGTTTCTTCGAATCGCGTTCGAGCGCTGCGAGCTGATCGTCGAAGATGAGCTGCTGCTCATAGAGTAGCCGCCCGATCAAGGTCGATTTGCCATCGTCGACGGAGCCGCAGGTGAGGAAACGCAAGGTCGGGCGCGCCGCCACATCGGCGAAACTGGCCGGAGCGCCTCGCGGCAATTGTTCGGTCTCGACCGTCTTATCCATCAGAAATAGCCCTCGCGCTTCTTTTTCTCCATCGAGCCGGACTCATCATGATCGATCAGCCGGCCTTGCCGCTCCGATGTGGTTGAGGCGCGCATTTCGGCGATGATCTCGGCGAGCGTCTCGGCTTCGGAGCGGATCGCGCCGGAGAGCGGGTAGCAGCCGAGTGTGCGGAAACGGATGCGTTCCATGCGTGGCGTCTCGCCGGGCTTCAGCGGCAGCCGCTCGTCATCGACCATGATGAGCGAGCCGTCACGGTCGACCACGGGCCGCTCCTTGGCGAAATAGAGCGGTACGACCGGAATATTCTCCGCCGCGACATATTCCCAGACGTCGAGTTCGGTCCAATTGGAGAGCGGAAAGACGCGCATGGATTCGCCTTTGGTGATCCGCG
>DAIESR010000170.1 GCA_027346205.1 Beijerinckiaceae bacterium | reverse complement strand
GAGTGATTATTATGAAGGTGTGCGCACCGTTTTGATCGACAAGAAAGGGGAGCAGCACTGGACTCCGGACGAGGTCGAAAAGATCAAGCCTGCCGAAATCGAAGCGTTATTCGCGCCGCTTGCCGAGGGTGAATTGGAGTTTCCGACGCTGGCGGGGGCGGCGACTGCATGAAGCTCTTACGCCGGACACAGGCCAAGGAAATGGTGATCACCTCGGATGCGGCTATCCGGCTCGGTGAGGCGCCGCGGCGTAGCGGCGCGCAGCCGACGCGCTGGGGCCTGATCCTCGTCGTCTTCATGCGTCTGATGGCGGGGCTCTGGCTTGGTCAGGGACTGGTGGAATGGGCCTCTGTCCTGCTGCCGCACGAAACGCTTCTCATTTCCATGCCTGGTACCGCGGCGGCGGCGGTGATTTTCTTCGCCATTGCCAATCCTGTCGCTGCCGTCGGCCTCTGGCTGGCGACACCCTGGGGCGGTGCGCTCTGGCTGTTTGCGGCGACGTCTCAGATTTTCGTCGCGACTACGGTGAAGGGGGCCTTCGCTCCCGCCTGGATCGCCGTCGATGCGCTCTTAATCGTCATTTATTTCGTCTTGACCTTCAAAGCGAGCCAGTCACGCGAAGCGTGACTCATGACCTGAAGGTCGGCGGTTTCTCGTCCCGCGCCATAAATCAAAGATCGCTCGGACAATGTCCCAGTTCGGAATCATCTTCGCATTGTTCGCATGAACTGCGAGCGGGTTTAGAGCCGCAAATGTCGCGTTCGCCGCGTGCGCCCATTCGAGTCTTCTATAAGCTCGGAATGTCCCTTTGTGGCCAGGGATACCGTCTCGCTGCGTTATCGTAAACACAATCGTAAGTTAATAAATTAAAATATTAAGAGTTATTCATCGTAAACATCATCTTTATTTGAATATTGATTCACTCAAATAACTAAACCTATGATTCAGTTTGTTGTTTAAACTCGTCTTCATTAGCGTTGCTTATAAGTCGATCCGTCGATGAGCCGCGGGCACAGGGGACGCTCGCTCAAAAACAATGAAGGGATGGGTCATGAACAGCGTTCTCAAGACGGAGGTCGTGCAGGGACGGACAGCGCGTGTGAACGAAGTGCGCCCTGACTATATCGAAGCGCTTACCCTCGTGGAGCGCCTGCATCGCCGTTTGCTCGACGTGATTAAGGATGAGTTCGATCGGCGCGGACGGAGCGACGTGAATTCGGTGCAGGCTTTGTTGCTCTATAATATTGGCGACAAGGAACTGACCGCCGGAGAGTTGCGCACGCGCGGCTATTACCTTGGCTCGAATGTTTCTTATAACGTCAAGAAACTCGTCGAGATGGGCTATCTCCACCATGCCCGGTCTCGGCTCGATCGCCGCTCGGTGCGCATCAGCCTCACGCCCAAGGGTAAAGAGGTGCATGAGATCGTCACGACTCTTTACGACAAGCATATATTGACCATTGAACAGATCGGCGGCATTTCCCGCGACGAATTCTCGAAGTTGAATCAGTCTCTGCACCGGCTCGAGCGATTCTGGACCGATCAGATTCGCTTTCGGCTCTGATGATGGGAATATGCGGGTGGCCGAGCCGCGTGCTTTGGCCGCGATCCGGCCGAAGCCGTCGAGCAGCCGTCTTCGGCAGCATTTTCGGCGGAAATGGGACGACAGAGCGAGCCTGCGGCGCGCTCGCGCGTATAACCGCGCATAACGGGGGCCGATAGAGGCTGTGCCGCGCGACGCGGCCACGCTTCATCCCTCCGGAAGCTGTGGCCGGAAATCGTCGCGACGATAATAATTGCGTGAAGCCCGGGGATGAGCCGCCTCAGGGCCTTATTGCGCATGCTAAAGTGCCACAAAATCGCCGCCCATTTGAGGCTTGTTTACCAAGCAGATGGTAGTTCGGACCACAATTGAAGGTGGCGGGCTTGGCGCGCCTGCGTGAGCGCGGCGCGAGACTTCGGAGTGGACAGTGGTCGGATATTCGTTTGCCGTGTCGAAGCGGGCCGTTTCGACATATGAGGCCGGATTTCGTGCTGGAATTGGCGGCGTGGTGCCATGGGCTTGCGCCGGATTGGCCGTCGCCCTGATGTCCTTGAGCCCGTTGACGCGGCCCGCGTTCGCTGGGGGTCATGACCTGTTCTCCGATCAGGCCGAATGGGCGCAAAGCTATGACCCAGATGCCCATCTAGCGGTTAAGCGCAGCACGACACCGGTCTTGTCGCAGGCGACCTTTCTCGCGACCGAGCAGGCGATCGAGCGCTATCGGCAGATCGTCAGCAATGGCGGCTGGGTTCATGTCCCGGCCGGCCGCACATTACGGCTGGGCGTTTCGAGCCCTTCCGTCGTCGCCCTGCGTCGGCGTCTTGCCACCTCCGGCGACCTCGATCTGCGGACGGGTACGTCCCCGGTCTTCGATTCCTTCGTTCAGGCGGCGGTGAAGCATTTTCAGGCGCGTAGCGGCCTGATCCAGACGGGTGTCGTCAACGCCGATACGTTCAAGGCGCTCAACGTGCCGGCCGACCAGCGCCTGCGCCAGCTTGAGATCAATCTGGTCCGGCTGAAGGCCTATTCCGGCAATCTCGGCGAACGCTATGTCATGGCGAATATTCCCGGGGCTTCTGTCGAAACAGTCGAAAATGGCGTTGTCGCGACGCATCATGTCGCCGGCGTCGGCCGGATCGACCGGCAATCGCCGGTCATGATGACCAAGGCGATCGACATTAATTTCAACCCGTTCTGGACGGTCCCGGCGTCGATCATCCGTAAGGATCTGATTCCGCGGATGCAGAAGAATCCGAATTATCTCACGCAGAACAAGATCCGGATCTTCGACAGAAAAGGCCAGGAGATACAGCCGCAGAACATCAACTGGAACTCGATGGATGCGACGCATTATGAGTTTCGTCAGGATCCCGGTGCCGATGTCAATGCGCTCGGCGTCGTGCGCATCAATATCGCCAATCCTTACGGCGTCTATATGCATGACACCGATGAGCGCGGCATATTCGGCGACGACTACCGCTATATTTCATCAGGCTGCATCCGCGTGCAGGATGTGCGCGATTACGTCGCTTGGCTGCTGAAGGACACGCCCGGCTGGGATCGCCAACACATAGACGACGTGATCCGCTCGGGACAGAGGGTCGATGTGAAGCTGGCCCAGCCAGTGCCGGTCTATTGGGTCTATATAACTGCCTGGGCGACGCCCGGCGGGACGGTCGAATTCCGCGATGATATTTATCAGCGCGATGGCCTGGGCTCGGTTGCCGCCGCCAATATCGCAGGGGGCGGGGCGCCACCGGCGGTCACGCCTGGGCAGCCGGTCCTGGCCGCGCCAGTGGAAGAGATCACTGGCGGTGGCGCGCCGTCAACCGTTCTTCCGCCCATGAACGGCGGTCAATATGGCCAATATTGAGGCTGAGCTGCGCCGCGAACAGGCGGCGCAGGTAACCTGCATCTTCGATCGTTCGGCTTAAACCGAGAAAACTCATCGATTGTGTAGACCTTTTTTCAAAATTCCAGCTTTGTGGTCGACCAAGGTGGCGTTGGCGCCTTCACGCACTGGGGTGGGCATGCTAAGGGCAGAGGCCTAGAGCGGAATGAGGAAAAGCGGGAACCGATTTTCCGGCGCAATCAAGTTTACGCAGATTGCGTAAACTTATCTGCCTATCCCGCTCTAAATTATTGGAATCGATCAAGGGCGCTTGACAACGGCCGAGCGTCCTCTTGCGGCCCCGTTGCGGCTGCCGCGTCGATTATGCCGCCTAGATCACCAAATATCTCCAGGACGCCTCGCTCATGACCAAGTCCGATGCCGAATCCAGCGCTCACATGGCCCATAATTCCTTCTTTGCCGCGGGCCTCGCCGACGTCGATCCCGAGATTTTCGACGCGATCAGTAAGGAACTCGGCCGCCAACGGGATGAGATTGAACTCATTGCGTCGGAAAATATCGTCTCCAAGGCGGTGCTCGAGGCGCAGGGCTCGATCCTGACCAATAAATATGCCGAAGGCTATCCCGGCCGGCGCTATTATGGCGGCTGCCAATTCGTCGATATTGCCGAGAATTTAGCGATCGAACGTGTATGCCGGCTGTTCGACTGCAAATTCGCCAATGTACAGCCGAATTCGGGCAGTCAGGCCAATCAGGCGGTGTTTCTCGCCCTGCTGCAGCCGGGCGATACATTCATGGGTCTCGATCTTGCCGCGGGCGGACATTTGACGCATGGCTCGCCGGTCAATCTCTCTGGCAAATGGTTCAAGCCGGTGTCCTATGGCGTGCGGCCGGAAGACCATCGCATCGATATGGATGCGGTCGCCAAGCTCGCCGAGGAACATAAGCCCAAGATGATCATCGCCGGCGGCTCGGCCTATCCGCGTTTCTGGGATTTCGAGAGGTTCCGGACGATCGCCGATTCCATCGGCGCCTATTTCGTCGTCGATATGGCGCATTTCGCCGGCCTCGTGGCGGGCGGCGTGCATCCCTCACCTTTCCCGCATGCGCATGTCGCCACCTCGACGACGCATAAGACTTTGCGCGGTCCGCGCGGCGGTCTCGTCCTCACCAACGATCAGGATCTGGCGAAAAAGATCAATTCCGCCATTTTCCCGGGCCTCCAGGGGGGGCCACTGATGCATGTGATCGCCGGCAAGGCGGTCGCCTTTGGCGAGGCGCTGCGGCCGGAGTTCAAGGTCTATGCGCGCCAGGTCGTCGAGAATGCCAAAGCGCTCGCCGCAACCATTGTCGGGGGCGGCTTCACCATCACTTCGGGGGGCACCGACAATCATCTGATGCTCGTCGATCTGCGGCCGAAGAGCCTCACCGGCAAGGCGGCCGAGGCATCGCTCTCCCGCGCGCATATCCCCTGCAACAAGAATGGCGTCCCCTTCGATACGGCGAGCCCGATGGTCACCTCGGGCGTCCGGCTCGGCACGCCCGCTGGCACGTCGCGCGGCTTTGGCGTCGCAGAATTCAAGAAGATCGGGGAGATGATCGTCGAAACGCTTGACGACCTCGCCAAGAATGGCGAGACCAGGAACGGCGCGGTCGAAGCCGCCGTCAAAGCGAAAGTGGCGGAGCTGACGCAGCGCTTCCCGATCTATTGAGGCAGTCTCGATGAGATGCCCTTATTGTGGCAGTCTCGAAACCCAGGTGAAGGATTCACGCCCGACGGAGGACGCCTCGTCCATCCGTCGGCGGCGTGTCTGTCCTGATTGCGGCGGCCGTTTCACTACGTTCGAGCGGGTGCAGCTGCGCGAGCTGACGGTCATCAAAAAATCTGGTCGGCGTATTCCCTTCGATCGCGACAAGCTGATGCGATCGATCGACATAGCGCTCCGTAAGCGCCCGGTCGAAAGCGATCGGGTGGAACGGCTCGTCAATGGCATTGTGCGTCAGCTCGAAAGCCAGGGTGAGGCCGAGATCCCGAGTTCTCGGATCGGCGAATTGGTGATGGACGGCTTGCGCTCGCTCGATAGCGTCGCCTATGTGCGCTTTGCCTCAGTCTATCGGAATTTCCGCGAGGCGCGCGATTTCAACACGCTGATCGACGAGCTGTCGCATAATGCGTCCGATGCGGCGGATGCGGAGCCGCTGCCGGCGACATCGAAGACGCGATCTTAGAGCTAGAGCTTGTTCTGGGAAAGTTGCTAGACTTTTCCGGAAATACTCTAGACATGAGCCGCCGGGCCGAGGCTGACGAGACCCATTGAAGACGAGAAAGCAATGACGGCAGGGCTGGTGCTGCCGGCCGACGAGCCTGCAACCCACATCGACGCAGAGGATGACGACGCGCGCTATATGGCGGCCGCGCTGTGTCTCGCGCGGCGCGGTCTCGGCCGGGTCGCGCCCAATCCGTCGGTCAGCGCATTGGTGGTTCGCGAGGGCGCTGTCGTCGGGCGCGGCTTCACCGGCATAGGCGGGCGACCGCATGCCGAAACCATCGCCCTTCAGAATGCCGGAGCGGCAGCCGCTGGCGCGACGCTCTATGTGACGCTCGAGCCTTGCAGTCATCACGGCCGCACGCCGCCATGCGCCGATGCGATCATCGCGGCGGGCATCGCGCGTGTCGTCTCCGCGCTCGATGACCCGGATTCGCGCGTGCGCGGGCAGGGCCATGCGCGTTTGCGCAATGCCGGCATAGAGCTGCGCACTGGTGTTCTCGCCGAAGCGGCGATGCGCCTCAACCTCGGCCATATTTTGCGGACGACGCAGAACCGGCCGATGCTGAGTCTCAAGCTCGCCGAGACGGCTGACGGCTATGCTGCTGCTCCTGCTGGTGCGCCGCGTCTCAAGATCACGGGCGAAGGTGCCGACGCTCAGGTCCATATGCTGCGGGCGCTGCATGATGCGGTCCTGGTCGGCAGCGGCACGGCCGGCGCGGATGATCCGCTTTTGACCGTGCGTTTGCCGGGTCTTGAGGCCTATAGGCCCTTGCGCATCGTGCTTGATTCCAAGCTCGCTCTCGCGTCGGATTCGCGGCTGGCCGCGACGGCTGTAGACTATCCAACTCTCGTGATCACCACAGAAGCAGCCTCTGCCGAGGCGGCGGCGCGTCTCGCCGCCAAGGGCATTGAGATCATGCGTGTGGCGCAAGACGGCGCCGGTCATGTCGATCTTGCCGAGGCGTTGGCGCATCTTGGCGCGCGCGGGATCACGCGGATCTTCTGCGAAGGTGGGCCGCATCTTGCGGCGGCGTTGCTGCGGAAGGGCTTCGCTGATGAGCTTATCCTCTTGACGAGCGTGACGCCGCTTGGAGCATTGGGCGTGCCGGCGCTCAATGTCGCAAGCCGCACACTCCTGGACAATCCGGCGCGTTATCGCCGCGTCGAAGAGAGAATGATCGGGCCGGATCGGCTCCGTCGCTATGAAAGGGTGCTTTGAGCATGTTCACCGGTCT
>DAIESR010000163.1 GCA_027346205.1 Beijerinckiaceae bacterium | reverse complement strand
TGCATCGCTGCGCGTTCGCATCACCCGACGGATATGGGTGACGGTAGGTTGCTGACGGACAGCGTTCTTGGCTAATTTTTCCGGCGCCGCATAGTCGAGCGCCGTGCTGTCATCGGCGAACCGCCTAGCGATGCCGACGCGAAAAAAAACTGCTGCGCCCATATAGAACGACGCGGCGCAAAAAACCGGGCTCCAATCCGGCCTCAACTGCGGCGCCGAAAGACGACCATTCGCGTCGAGAAAGTCCTCGTCGCCATAGAAAATATCGGTTGCGGCATATTGATGTGCCGCCTCCGCGAGAGCCGCAACCGAATAGGCGGGAATGAGATCCCCCGTCGCAACCGGCGCGACGATATCATCATCCGAGAGGCCTTCGAGAAGCTCCCGAGCCCTTGCATCTGGACGGATAAACATGACGGATGCGCCGGCATCCTCCGGCGCCGGAAGTTCAGCAATCGGCGAGGTCGAAACGACGACAAGCGTCCAATTCGGATAAGGCTGTGCTTGAAGCTGCGAGACCAGTGCTTTCAGGCCTACGAGATCGCCCGCCTGTATATGCGCGACGAAGCGAATATGCGGGCCGATTGTCCAATCGCTTCGCGGCCGATCGAGACTCGTGAGATCAAGCGCTCTCAACCGAGGCTTTCTCCATGCGTCGTAATCATCAAGGGGCGTCGCCGAAAGCACGCGGCGAAACTCCGTCTTGGCAGCATATTTCAATCCAATGAGATGAGCGCCGATGCCGGTCAGGCAGCGATGCGGATTACGAGCGAAACATTGCCAGATGAGCGCCGGAGTCGATATGGGCACAAAATCTTCTATCGCGAAACCGAAAGGACCAGGGCAATTGGACGGCGAAATCCATATCTCGCGCGTGCCTTCGGCTATATGGCCGATCCAGACGGCCCGACCGAATAAAGCGGCAGGCAGGATGTCATCATGAAAAGAATTTTCAGTGATGCAACGGATGACCGGCCGCGCCAACGGATCGAACAGGCTCGCGACATAGGTCAATCTTACCCAGCGGCCAGCCGGAGGCCAAAAGTCGGATTCGATACGGAGCCAAGGCGATTGAGATAGTGCCCAAAAAGAATCGTCTCTGAGTTCAACGTCTTGCGTGGGGCTCAACCTCACTCGTGACGGGTGAGCGGGCCGCACCGCGTCTCGGACCTTCCGAGCACTCATGCGCCGATCTCCAGCCCAAGCAAACCACTTGACACCTTGTCATATGCCCAAAAACCATTGTTCATCGAATGTGACGCGTGAGGACAGAATGGGAACAACAATTTGGATGATCAAACACGTCAGCGACATGGTTGAAAACGTGCAAAGCATCCGCGTCGCCTATCTCGTGAATGAACATAGGAGAGAGGCGATCTTGCGGCAACGCTTTCACACCAAAACTCATCGCGCAGACACTCATCGCGCAGACGGGAGTTGCTTGAGCAGGATCGGGATCGGGTCCGATCGATCCTTGGAATACCATGGGTTAAACGCGCGATCTTCGAATTCATCGGTCCGATGTCGCGTCCGCAAGCTGTCCTGGTCCCGGAGAAATCTTTCGATCTTCTCGGGCACGACATCGCTGCCCCGTGTCGCCGATTCATGATGGATCAAAGTCGCGAAAGGTGTCCAAATGACACGAAATCCATGACTCACCGCGCGCAGGCAATAATCTACGTCATTATAGGCGATATCGAATACTTTCTCGTCGAAAAGCCCGGTCTGCTCGACGCAGGACCGAGAAACCAGCATGCAGGCCCCCGTGACGACCGACAGGGAAAGCCGGACCCGTAAGCGCCCCATGGGGCCGGGAAAGTCCTCTTCGCGCCCGATGAACCAATGTCCCGCGAGGCCGCCCAATCCGGCGATCACCCCGACATGCTGGATCGTTCTGTCGGGATAGAGCAATTTGGCTCCCACGACTCCCGTGTCGGGGTAATCGAAGCAAGCCACCATTTCCTTGAGCCATCCAGGCTCCAGGATTTCTATGTCATTATTGAGCAGAAGGATGAGATCGCCGCGGGCCGTCCCGATGCCGCGATTGATCGAACGGGAGAAATTGAAAGGTTCTTCGACGATCGATGCGGTAAACGGCACGCTACCGTGCCGATATTGCTCGTAGAGCGCCAAAACGCTTGGCTCTTTGGAGCCATTGTCGACGACGATGATCTCCAGAGCCGGATAATCGGTCACTTTCGTCAATCCGTGGAGAACCGTGGAAATCAAAGGCAATGCATCACGGCTAGGAATGACGATCGAGACGAGCGGCCATTTGGCGCGAAAGAGATCAAAGCGTATACGATGCAAATCGGCAGTGACGGCCGGATGAACGACAGCCAGCTTCTGCCCCTGCGCATAGGTCTCCGCAAGCGCACGCCGCGCGTTTGTCGTCGCGGTTTCGATAAATTTCGCAGAAAAGCTCGCCCCGTCCCGGCGCCATAGATAGGCGGGAAAAGGCAAGTGCAATATTTCCTCGCGGCGCAACCCACGCGTATAGCGCAACAGCAGATCGTAATCCTGAGAGCCTTGAAAGCCCTCGCGCAACCCGCCGATTTTCGCGAGCCGATCGCGGCGGTAGAGAGAAAGATGATTGATATAATTGATGCCCGACAACAGGACCTGATCCCAAGCCGGCTTCAAGAAATAGTCCACAGGCCGGAGCCGGCGATCCGCGATCACTTCGTCCGTGTAGAGGAATTGACAGGCCGGCGCGGCATCCAGCGCCTTCGCAATTTGGGCAACGGCAAAAGACGCCAAGGCATCGTCATGATCGATGAAACCGATCCACTGCCCAGTCGCATGCGCAATCCCGCAGTTTGTCGCGGCCGCTATGCCACGATTTTCCTCGTTCCGCAGAATTGTGACCCCCGCCTCCACCGCATGGCTCTCCAGCCATCTCCGCGTCTGCGGCGAAGTCGATCCATCATCACTCAAAATGAGTTCGCAAAGCTCCGGCGGCTGCAGCCGGAACGAGGCCAGCAAGTCGTCGAGATAACGCGGCTTGGTGTCGAATACGGGAACGACAAATGAGAAGAGTGGGCTGTGTCGCGCGTCCTGCGGCTGTTTCTCGTGAGCCGTCTTGTCCTCTCGGCCGAGTTCGACCGTCGCGAGCTGAATCACATGACGAAAATGCGCCCGAACGTTTCGCGCCGCCCGGGAACGTCGCCGAGATGGGGGATGAAGGAACGAAAGGTAATAGACAATAAGGTCGAATGTGCCAGGCAAGCGATGGCCCATCATGTAAGCTGCGCGCGCGCAGAGCCCTCGCGGGCGATAGGCTGACCTTACCGGAGGTCGCGCCGGACTTTTCATGGTCCTACTATCAATTCTCTCGGATGCCAATCAAGGCCGGACTACGGCACCTATGGCGGCGCCTTTAAAAGGCGTGCCCAGAGTATGTCTCAATGGTGGCCCAACCACCAGGCCGAAACAAAGCGCCACGCATTCCATATGCCAATCGCCAGCAAAGCGAAGAGCAGCGAGGACCCAAGCACCTCGATCAGAAAGGCGAAACTGCGTTGCAGAAAGCTCTGGTGCGAGGGCGACACCAGCGTCTCGGCGTCGCCCTTTACCTGTGTCTTCGACGACATCTTGCGCACATCGGCATAGGCGCGCGCGGCTTGCTCCAGCATCATATCGCCCGCCAGCGCCTTCTCCCGCTCGATGAGGCGACGCGCGACATAATTGGCGACCGCGTCGACGATCGGTTCCATCCGCTCGCTTTCGACGAGGACGACGCGACCATAGCGCGTGTCCTGCACGAAGCGATAGGTACGCCGGTCGCGCCCCATTTCCACGAAGCCGATCATATCGATGAAAAGGCGCGACCTGTCGCCGGGCATGAGGCCCAGGTCGAACATGTCGACATCTTTTGGAACCTCGGCGAGGATCGGCCGCAGTTCTTCCTGCAGCATCTCGAGGCGGGCCGTCTCCGCCCCACGCAATTCGGCGATCACCTCCGAGTGCTCCGCTTCGTCGAAGCGCGCCTTGCGTAGCGCGTGCTTCAATCGCGACGACGGTCGCGGCTCTTCCGCCGTGTTGGCATCATGCGCGACTCCGTTACAGGCTTGCTGTGGCGGCGCCTCATGCGGCAAGGGTTCCACGCAGCTACTCCTTGGTTAATTTCAACTTAATGTAAAGGAGTTGGGATGCGAGGCAAGAAAGGCCCGCGTGACAGCGGGGGACAGTTTCGAAATTCGGGACGATATTTTTGAAATTCAGAATGCTGTCGGGCCAAGGTCACGCCGGCACAAAAATCTCGCCTTTGCCAAGCGTAGCCATATCGCCGGAAAAGCGCCGCAACGGCGCCTTGAAGAGCTTTCCGGCACCACGGCTCTCCGGCTGCAGGAGACGCAAAAAGATGCCTGGAAAGCTCGAAGCGAAAAGTCCCGAATCGACGAAAGTCGGCCCCAGCGCCGGTGGCTTGGCGAGTGCGATCGTGCCGCGCTTCATCAAATAACCCGGATGCGCACCGCAGCGGCCGAGCACCACGAGCGTGCCAGCGATCATGCGGCTGCCCGGACAATCGCCGGTATGGCCTTCGATCACAATCGTGCCACGGCGCAGACGATCGCCCGGCCGCTGGCCGGCGCTGCCATGCAGGACAAGCATTCCGCCCGACATGCCGAGCATCTCGCCTTCGCGCGGCCCGGCCAGAAAATCGCCGGCATCGCCGCTGATCTCCATACGTCCCCCGCTCATGCTGGAGCCGGCGAAAGGTCCGGCATGGCCGGCCACAACCAGCTCACCGCCCGACATTTTGCGGCCGGCCTCCATGCCGACATCACCCTCGACGCTGATACGACCACTCTGCAGCCCACGGCCAAGACCGTCGAAGCGCTCGGAGCCGCCGTCGAAAAGGATCTCCTCCGCCGCGCCGGCGCGAATGGTGAAGACATCGCCAACGGCGATTTTTTCACGCGTCGTCGAAAGATCGATCGCGGCGATCTCTTTTACAGTCTTGCCCGCGAGGAGATGCGGCAGGAGGGCGGCAAGATCGAGCCTCTGGGCGGGCTTTGCCTTGAGAGCGAAGACGAGAGGTTTCACGGCAGTAGATCTTTCAGATGGAAATGGAAGGGTCCGAGCTTGCCGCCATAATTGCCGGCGCCGATGCGGCGAGCCCCGGCGCGCGGCCCGAGCTTGACGATCGCGGCAACGCCGACGCGCATGGCCTCGGCCACGGAAGCCTCGGTCAGGCCGTCGATGACGATTTCGAGCACACAGCCGATGTCATCGTCGAGAGCCGTCGCGACAGAGCCTCTCAAACTTGGGCAATAGGCATCATTGGTCGAGGCGAACATGGACTTATATTTCGAGCCCACCTTCGAGCCCGAGCGGACAATGCCGCCCGGGAAAGGCAGCACGACATCGCGCACACCATTCATCGCCTCGACCGCGGCTTCGGCCGCCCGCAAGGTCTTGTCGTAATCGGCGCCCATGATGAGAAGATTGCCGCCGCCGACGGCACCCTTGGTGACGCCGGTTCCGGCCTCGCACAGGAACTCGCCATCCATGACGGGCACGCGCCAGAAATGCCGCGTGCCGAATTTCTTCGAGATCTGCCAGCCGTCGCCGAAATAGCGCAAGGCATTCCCGACTTTCAGCTCTTCCTCGGCTTGAAGATCGGCAAAGCAGGCGGAACCGGGCGACGTCAATACACACTGGCCGACGCGATTGACGATCTGCTTTTGCAGCTCATCGCCCGACATGGCGAAGACGAGGACGCGAACACCCGGCCTTCCATCCGGCGTCTCGCGTGCATCCACTTCGCAATCGATACCAGCCTCGCAACCGCAGCCAATGACCGACGTGGCAAAGCCGGTCATGGTCACCGCCGCTTGTTTCGCCCAGCGCTTGTTCGGCCCGGTGATGAGAAGCGCCGTG
>DAIESR010000161.1 GCA_027346205.1 Beijerinckiaceae bacterium | reverse complement strand
ATGCCGCGCTCGCGGCGCGCGCGCTCGCCGGCGTGATCGAGACGGTGCCGACCTATCGCTCGCTGATGATCCATTTCGATCCGCATTTTTGGTCGACGGCGGAATTGATCGATCAGATTCGATGCTTGGAGGCAGCGCCTTTGCCTACCCGGGCAGCGCCGAACCATTGGATCATCCCCGTCTGCTATGAAGCGCCCCATGCGGAAGATCTCGCCGAGGTCGCAGCCGCGCTTTCCCTGACCGAAGCAGATGTCGTGTCGCTGCATGCGGGTGCGGATTATTGCGTCCATATGTATGGTTTCGCGCCGGGCTATGTGTTTCTCGGCGGCCTGCCAGAGCGGCTTGCCATTTCCCGCCGCGCTGTGCCGCGTCCGCCTGTGCCACCCGGCGCCCTGCTCATCGCCGGTGGCCAAGCGCTGATCGGCAATGATCCCATGCCCACCGGTTGGTATCATATCGGCCGCACGCCGCTCGTGACTTTCGATGCGCGGCGTGAGCCGCCCTGCTTTATCGAGATCGGCGATCAGATCAGCTTCGAGCCGATTTCAGCGGCCGCCTTTGCGCGCTTGGAACAGACCGCACGCGGGGGTGCGCCAATCGCCAGGAGGGTGGCCTGATATGTCCGCGTTGCGCATCTTGCGCGCCGGGCTTGGCGCAACGATCCAGGATGGTGGGCGCCGCTTCTATCGCCGCTATGGGGTGACGCCTGCCGGTCCGATGGATTGGGTGGCCTTCCGCACCGCCAATCTCGCGCTCGGCAATGAAGCCGATGCCGCGGCGATAGAGATCGGCCTCGGCGGCCTCGACATTGGCTGCGAAGACACACCCGTCGCACTCGCCTTTTGCGGCAGCGCCTTTGTTTGGACGCGTGATGGCCGGGCGCTGAGCGCCGCAATGCGGTTCACTCTCCATCCGGGCGAGCGGCTTTCGGCGCGACCCGGCCCTTGGGGTGCTTTCACCTATCTCGCCGTGGCCAGCGGGCTCGATACGCCCGTCGCGCTCGGCAGCCGGGCAACCCATGCGCGGGCGCATCTCGGCGGGAACGAAGGCCGCATGCTGCGGGCAGGCGATCGTCTTCCACTCTTTGCGACTCCATTTGCCTCGCAATCGGACGCCGAGATCGCAGCGCCTTGGCTCACCAAAAACAACGCACCTTTGCGCGTCGTGCCGGGTCCGCAGGCGGATTATTTCACCGAAGAAGCGCTGGATGTCTTCTTCGGCGCCCAATTCCGTCTGACTCATGCGGCCGATCGCATGGCCTATCGGCTCGATGGGCCGGAGATCGCGCACGCCCAAGGCTTCAACATCGTCTCGGACGGGACCGCCCAGGGCGCCATTCAGATCGCCGGCGACCGCAAGCCGCTGGTGCTGATGGCCGATCATCAACCAACAGGCGGTTATCCGAAGCTTGGCCATGTGGCGCGCGCCGATATTGGGCGTCTGGCGCAATTGCGGCCGGGAGACATTTGCCGCTTCGTGCCTGTCGATGTGGAAACTGCAAGGGCAGAGCTGCTGGTGCTCGAAAGCGAGATCGCGCAAACCTCACGTTATATGAAGCCTTGGCGGCGTGTCCCGACGACTGACGATTTGCTGCGCGTCAATCTCATCAGCGGAATCGTGGATAGCCGCGACTTCTGATGCAAAGCGTTATCTCGGCGGAGTGCCGACATGGTTCGCCTCAGCAAATCATCGCACGTTCCGGTAATTGGATTTCGATGCAATTTCTCACGTGAACTTTGATGGACGCGGGAACGAATCTGTTAATAACATTATGAATAAATTTGACGGGGTGCTAACAAAATATACCGAGCGGGCCCACACTCGGGCGATGATCCGAGGTTCAAGATGCAGCAAGTCTTCACTTGTTTGACAGATGAACACGATTGGCGGCTCGTGGTTCTCGCGGGCATCGTTTGCTTTTTGGCCAGCGTTGTCGCGATCAGCCTGTTCCACCGCGCCCAGGAGGCAACGGGGCGCGAACGGTTGTTTTGGCTGAGCTTGGATGCCGCTGTGGCGGGCTATGGCATATGGGTGACGCATTTCATCGCGATCCTCGCCTATGACCACACTTTTGGCGCTGGCTACAGTATCGCCCTGACGATCCTGTCCCTGCTGGTGGCCGTATTCATTACGGGCGCCGGATTCTCACTAGCTGCGCGCAATTCGGGCCCTTGGACCGCGGTCCTTGGCGGCACAATCGTTGGCTTCGGCATTGCGACGATGCATTTCACCGGCATGCGCGCGCTGCAGTTTCCAGGCCGCGTCACCTGGTCGCCAAATCTCGTCGTGGCTGCCATCGCGTTTGGCATCATATTCGCGAGCCTTGCACTCTTCGTTGCAGCAAGGCGCGATGACTGGAGAAGCACGCTGCTCGCAGCCGTTCTGCTGACGCTTGGGATCGTCTCGCTGCATTTCACCGCCATGGGCGCCATGCATTTCGTGCCCGATCCGACGCACATCCTTGACGAAGCTCCCTTGTCGGCCGATTCTCTTTCTCTTCTCGTGGCAGGAGCCGCGGCGCTCCTTCTCGGCATGTCTCTCGTTGCGGCACTGAGCGATCGCCAATCGAAAGACAAGCTGCGGCAGCAGAAACTTTTGCTCGACGCCGCCCTTGAGAACATGTCGCAGGGGCTTTGCATGCATGATGCGGATGGCCGCATCATTCTGTTCAACGAACGCTACCGCAAGATAACAGGCCGCTCGGCGGCATCGCTCGAAGGCCTATCCCTGCTCGACCTGCTCAAACAGCGGCGGGCGTCGGGCGAGTTTGACGAGGACCCTGAGACCTACTTCGCGCATCTGATCGCGAAGATCCGTGCGGGTAAATCCAACAGCAAGATTTTGGAAATATCCGGGGGACGCACGCTTCGCGTGGTCGACTACCCCATGCAGGGCGGCGGCTGGGTTTCGACCATCGAGGACATTACCGACTGGCGTGAAGCCCAGGCGCAAATCGCGCATATGGCGCGGCATGACGCCTTGACCAATCTGCCGAACCGCAGGCTATTCCGTGAACAGTTGGAACAGGCCCTCAATCGTGTCGCGCGCAACGAGCGGATCGCCGTGCTCTGCCTCGATCTCGACCACTTCAAAGATGTCAACGATTCGCTTGGTCATCCGATCGGCGACGATCTTCTGAAAGAAGTGGCGCGACGGCTGAGCGAATGCCTGCGCAAAGGCGACATGGTGGCCAGGCTGGGCGGTGACGAGTTCGCCATCGTGCAAGTGGGCGGCACGCTGCAGGCATTGGAAGTTGCATCGCTCGCGAACCGCCTCGTCGAAATCATAGGGGTACCCTACGATATCCACGAGGATCAGGTCGTCATCGGAGTCAGCATCGGGATTTCCATAGCGCCCGACGACGGAAACGACCCCGATCAACTGTTGAAAAACGCCGAC
Source organism: Beijerinckiaceae bacterium (assembly GCA_027346205.1). GTDB lineage: Bacteria > Pseudomonadota > Alphaproteobacteria > Rhizobiales > Beijerinckiaceae > Methylovirgula. Next base: position 4,029 of record DAIESR010000161.1, on the reverse strand, counting down.
ATGGCGCTGTATCGGGCCAAAGCAGACGGGCGCGGCACCTACCGCTTCTTCGAACCGGGCATGGACGCCCGCGCCCAAGCGCGACGGTCCCTGATGCTCGATCTGCGCACGGCATTGTTGCGAGACGAATTCGAAGTCTATTATCAACCGATCCATGATCTCGAAGCCAGTCGAGTCATCGCTTTCGAGGCCTTGGTGCGCTGGAACCATCCGCTGCGCGGCTTGACCCAGCCGATGGATTTCATTCCGCTCGCGGAAGAGACGGGTTTGATTATCCCGATCGGCGACTGGGTGCTGCGGAAAGCCTGCGTGGACGCAGCCAGTTGGCCGCAAGATATCGGTATCGCGGTCAATCTTTCTCCCGTGCAGTTCAAGAACCGCAACCTCGTATCTTCGGTGATCGCGGCTCTGTCCGCGTCCGGCTTGGCCGCCAATCGGTTGGAACTCGAGATCACGGAATCCATCCTCCTGCAAGACAACGAGGCGACACTTGCCGTGCTGCACAAGCTTCGCGAATTCGGTGTGCGAATCTCCATGGACGATTTCGGGACCGGCTATTCTTCGCTGAGCTATCTGCGCAGCTTCCCGTTCGACAAGATCAAAATCGACCAATCCTTCATCCGCGAGCTTGCGTCGCGCGGCGACTCGATGGCCATCGTCCGCGCCGTAACGGGCCTCGGAAAAAGCTTGGGAATTACGACCGCCGCCGAGGGAGTCGAGACAAGCGAGCAACTCGCACTGCTGCGCTCGGAAGGCTGTATTCAGGTGCAAGGCTATCTCTTCGGTTCGCCGCAACCGGCTGCAACAATCACCGAGATGCTTGTCGAGGAACGCCGGCGCGGTGTCGCGTGAGCGGGAATCGACTGCTCTCGATTCCATAAACCCACACCTCAGCCCTTTTTCGGTGCCACCTCAGTTTTCACGTCGCGCAGCAGATCCGGCCGCCGTGTCTTGGTGAGCTTCAAGGCTTCGGCCTTACGCCAAGCGGCGATCTTGGCATGATCGCCCGACAGCAGAATGTCCGGGATGGCACGGCCTTCGAATTCCCGCGGCCGCGTATAATGCGGATATTCGAGAAGGCCACCCTCGAAGCTCTCTTCTGCGCCTGAAGCTTCCTTGCCCATGACGCCCGGCAGCAGCCGCACGATCGCATCGATCGTGACCATCGCAGCAAGCTCGCCACCTGAAAGCACGTAATCGCCGATCGAGACCTCTTCGAGCCCCCGCGCTTCGATCACCCGTTCATCGACGCCTTCGAACCGCCCGCAGATCAAAACAATGCCATCGCCTTGGCTCAGCTCGCGCACGCGCGCCTGCGTCAGAGGCTTTCCGCGCGGCGACATCAAGAGACGCGGGCGTTTATCCTCGGGCGTGAGCCCGGCATCGAGGCTCGCCGCCAGCACGTCGGCGCGCAGCACCATGCCGGCGCCGCCGCCGGCCGGCGTATCGTCGACGGCGCGATGCCGGCCGAGGCCATGGGCGCGAATGTCTTGTGCTTCAAGACTCCAAACGCCGCGGACGAGCGCATCGCCTGCGAGCGACAGGCCGAGCGGTCCCGGAAACATCTCGGGGAACAAAGTGAAGATTGTCGCGCGCCACATGATCAGCGCGCGACATGAGGCGATGGCACAACCGTCTCATCCCTATCCTCATCTTGAGGAGTCCCAGGACTTTGATCCGGGGCGGTCTCGAAGGATGAAGCTGCCTCCACTTCGGCAGGCGGCACGACGGTGACATGGCCCTGAGCCACATCGATGATCGGCACAGCCGCTTTGGTGAATGGCACGAGCAGAGTCTCGCCGCCATCCGGCGGGGCGATTTCGAGAATATCGCCGCCGCCGAAATTCAAAATCTCGCTGATCGTGCCAATCTCTTCGCCACTTTCAAGCCTGGCTGCGAGACCGATCAGATCGACATGATAGAATTCTTCTTCCTCGGCAGCAGGCAAAGCCGCTCGGGGAAGATAGAGGGCGGTATTGGTCAAAGCCGCCGCCGCCTCGCGGGTTGCGATTCCCTTGATGCGAGCGACGAAGAGATCATCCTTCACCGGCCGCAGCGCGACAATTTCGAACTGCCGTGCCCCGCTCGCATCGTAAAGCTGGCCATAACGGCCGATCGCCGCCGGATCCTGCGTATAGGATTTGAGCCGCAGCTCGCCTTTGACGCCATGCGCGGCGCCAAACTGGCCGACGAGAATGCGCTCCTGCGGCATGATATCCCTTCGGATCAGGCGGCGGCTTCAGCCGCCTTCGCGGCAGCAGCAGCGCGCTCCTGCGCCTTCTTCTTCGGTAGGCCCTGCTTCGGATTGCTTTGCGGTTCACGCTTCAACACGCCGAGGCCGTCGAGCAGACGGGCGACGCGATCGGTCGGCTGCGCGCCCTTGGCGATCCAGGCTGCGGCCTTTTCCGTATCGAGCACGAGGCGGTCAGCCGCATCCTTCGCCTTCAACGGATCGAACGTGCCGATCTTCTCGATGAAGCGGCCATCGCGCGGGCAACGCGCATCGGCAATCACAACGCGATAGAATGGACGCTTCTTGGCGCCACCGCGCGACAGACGAATTTTCAGAGACATTTTTCTTCCTTTCTGAATCACACAATTGATTAGACGTTAGCGTCATGGCCGGGCTTGACCCGGCCATCTAGGCACGATGTTGCAAGCGGAGCGCGAAAGCTGGCGGTCGCTTCGGTTGGATGGCCGGATCAAGTCCGGCCATGACGGATGAACCATCGAAGCCGATTCCCGATTCCTCATTTCTTCTTCCCCGGCTTGCCGCTCATTGCGGCGCCCCCGAGGCCAGGCAGCTTCATCCCGCCCAAACCGGGAAGGCCTCCTGGCAATCCCGCCGGCAAAGCGGGTGCCTTCGCTGGTCCCGGGCTAATGCCGGGAGCAGGACCCGAGCCCGGACCCATTTGCCTTTGCAAGGCCGCGAGTTCATCCGGGCTCGGCATCTGCATTCCATTGGGCATTCCGCCCGGCATGCCGCCCAATCCGAACATGGACGCCATCTTGCCGAGCGGCCCGCGTTTGGCGCTGCTCATTTGCTTCATCATATCGGCAATCTGCCGATGCTGCTTCAACAGCCGGTTGACATCCTCGACCCTGGTGCCGGAGCCCGAAGCGATGCGCTTCTTGCGCGAGGCTTTGAGGATGTCGGGATTGCGCCGCTCTCCCGGCGTCATCGACAGGATGATGGCGCGCTGGCGCTTGAAGATCCGATCGTCGAGATTGGCCGAGGCGATCTGATCCTTCATTTTGGCGACGCCGGGCAGCATCCCCATAATGCCGCCGAGGCCGCCGATCTTTTCGACTTGCGCAAGCTGATCCGCGAAATCTTCGAGATCGAATTTGCCCTTGCGCATCTTGTCGGCGATCTTCTGCGCCTTTTCCGCATCGATCGACTGCGCCGCCTTCTCGACGAGCGAGACGATATCGCCCATGCCGAGAATGCGATTGGCGATGCGGTCGGGATGGAAATCCTCGAGCGCATCCATTTTCTCGCCGATGCCGAGAAGCTTGATCGGCTTGCCGGTGACAGCGCGCATGGAGAGCGCGGCGCCGCCGCGTCCATCGCCATCGACACGCGTCAAAACGATGCCGGTAATGCCGACGCGATCGTCGAAGCTCTTGGCGAGATTGACCGCGTCCTGGCCGGTCAGGCTATCGGCGACAAGCAGGATCTCATGCGGGTTCGAGACCTCCTTGATCTCGACCATTTCGGCCATCAAGGCCTCGTCGATATGGGTGCGCCCGGCCGTGTCGAGCAGCACGACATCATAGCCTTGCAGCCGCGCCGCCTGTTCCGCGCGCCGCGCGATCTGCACGGGCGTCTGGCCGGGAACGATCGGTAAAGTATCGATCTCGACCTGGCGGCCGAGCACGGCGAGCTGCTCTTGCGCCGCCGGGCGCTTCATGTCGAGCGAGGCCATCAGAACCTTGCGCTTCATCCGCTCGGTGAGGCGCTTGGCGATCTTCGCCGTGGTGGTGGTTTTGCCGGCGCCCTGCAGGCCGACCATCATGATGGCGACG
>DAIESR010000128.1 GCA_027346205.1 Beijerinckiaceae bacterium | reverse complement strand
CCAAAGCCGCGCTGCCGGTTTGGCGGCCGCGGCGCGGTGAGGGACCGCCAGAGATCGCGAGCGGCAGGCGCTTGCCGCTGCGCTGATCGATTGGAGATATCGTGACGTTCTCCGGTGGCGATTAATAGAGCATTTACTCTGATCAGCCAGCATGCAGCGGTCGTGATCTGCCCCGCTTCGATACATTATTCGAATCGCGCTGCTCCACCCTCCGGGCATTCTGCCCGTCAAGAAAGAGGCTCATGTCCTGTCTCGTCCTGATCGTCGATGATGACCCGGTGCAACGCCGTCTGCTCGAGGCTCTTGTCCGCCGGTTCGGCTATGAGACGGAAACCCTCGACAGTGGCGAGGCGGCGCTGGCGCGGCTCGAGCCGGCTGCCGGCCGGCCGGTCGATCTCCTGATCCTCGATCTCGTCATGCCGGATCTCGACGGCATGGCGGTGCTTGGGCGCTTGCGTGAGCAGAAGCGGATGATTCCGACGATCGTGCAGACGGCGCATGGCTCGATCGAGGCGGTGATCTCGGCCATGCGTGCCGGTGCGAATGATTTTGTCGTCAAGCCTGTCGGCGCCGAACGTTTGCAGATTTCGATCAAGAACGCGCTGCGCGTCGATGCGCTCGAAGACGAAGTGCGACGCCTCAACAAGCAGGCGTCCGGCACTTTGTCCTTCCGCGATCTTGCGAGCAAGAGCGGTGAGATGGAGCGCGTGATCAGGCTCGGTGAGAGGGCCGCGAAATCGACCATTCCCGTGTTGCTGGAAGGCGAATCGGGGGTCGGCAAGGAGGTCGTCGCACGCGCGATCCAGGGCGCCTCCGACCGCCGCGGGCGGCCTTTCGTAACGGTCAATTGCGGGGCTCTGCCGGAAAATCTCGTCGAATCGATCCTTTTCGGGCATGAGAAAGGCGCCTTCACGGGCGCCAATGAGAAGCATCTCGGCAAATTCGTCGAAGCGCATGGCGGCACGCTGTTCCTCGACGAGGTCGGCGAATTGCCGCCCGAGGCGCAGGTGAAACTTCTGCGCGCCCTGCAGGAAGGCGAGGTCGATCCGGTCGGCGGCAAACGGCCGGTGAAGGTCGACATCCGTCTCATCTCGGCGACGAATCAGGATCTCATCGAACTCGTCAAGCGGGGCGCATTTCGCGAAGATCTCTATTATCGTCTCAATGTATTCCCGATCTGCATTCCGCCATTGCGCGTGCGTCGTGGCGACATCGCCGATCTCGTCCGGCGTTTCACCGCTCGCTTTGCGGCGGAGGAGGGTAAGCGTCTGCGCGGCATAAGCGCGGAAGCGCTCGCCTTGCTCGAAAGTTATGATTGGCCCGGCAATGTGCGGCAATTGGAGAATGTCATCTTCCGCGCTGTCGTTCTCGCCGATGGTGACGAGCTGACAGTCGCCGAATTCCCGCAGATCGCTGCGCAAGTGACGGGTTTCGATGTTCGGATTCCCGCTGCTCCGGCGGCCGGCCTGCACGAGCAAAGGCGGGAGCGTGAGATCATTCGCGTCGAAGTCCGCGACCCCAACGTGCTGCGCCTGCTCGACGAGAATGGCAATCTGCGCCGTTTCGACGAGCTGGAAGCCGAGACATTACGCTTCGCGCTCGGCTATTATCGCGGGCAGATGTCGGCGGTGGCCCGCAAGCTCGGTATCGGCCGTTCGACTCTCTATCGAAAATTGAAAGAATATGGGCTGCAGCACGGCGACTCGGATCAGTCCTCCGGTAAGGAAGGCGACGAGAATCACAGCGATGCAGCTGCCTGAAATCTGTTGCCTCGATGCCACGTCCGCCGAGATAGCATTGCTCAGGCGGACGCTGACGTGTCTCGGCAATTGCTTTTGCCGCTGACTCGCAGTTCTCATCGCGCGCTCAGCTTGGCTCAAGAGCTTGTGGCGGCGTACGCGATTGCATCGATAAGCAAGGGTAATGACTGACCGCGATGAGTTAGCGCGGCGAAACGAATTCGACGGATGCGATTGCCGAGGAAAATGATGCGGGCTCAGAAAGCGTATTGGGTCAGTCTGCTTGTGGCCATGCTGGGGATGGCGGGCCTAGTGACCATGCCAGCCGCGGCGGATGAGCAAAGCCAGGCACAAAAACTACTTCTTCCAGCGGCAGAAACCGCGGCGCCACTCTCAGCCGCGGCGCCCGCAGCCGCACCCGTGTCGGGAGCGGTAGAAGCGAAGCCCGCCGCGTCCAGCTCGGACAAGGCTACATCAGCGGACACGCCTGCGACCAAGGCTGTGACCGCACCGGATCAGGCTGCGCGGCCTGCAGCAGATTCGCTGTCCACCGGCAGCCTGCCCAAGGACGAGAAGGTGCCACCCGTGGTGGCCGAACCAGCGGCGGCACCAGATCAGATCGTCAATCCCGCTTCGGCGGCAGTGCCGCCCGCGACTGTAACGCCAACTGCGCCGGCAACAGCCGCGCCGCCAGCCGGGCCAACTTTGGCCGATGTTCTGCACAATGCCATTGATGTTTATGCGGCCGCAGCGGTCAAGAGTCACGACGCGGCGGAGATGCGCAAGGAACACGCCGCCATCGCGGCTTTCTATGCCGCGCGCAATTATGCGCCGCTATGGCTCGATAATGGCAAGCCGAATTCGGCGGCGCGCTCTGCGATGGTGCGGTTGGCGCGTGCCGGCGACGATGGGCTCTCTGTCGATGGTTTACCCGGGCCGGTCTTCGCCGGTGGCGAAGGCGATGCGAAGCCTCTGGACGCCAAGCTCCTCGATACCAAGCTTGTAACAGCTGAAATCGATCTGACGGCTCAGGTCATCGCCTATGCGCGCGAGGCATCGGGCAGCCGGGTCGATCCGCGTCGCATCGGGAAGTTGATTGGAGTCAAGCCGGACGTGGCGGAGCCCGCCCAGATTCTCTCTTCCGTCGCTGCGGCTGGCGCGAATGCCGGAACCGTGCTCGAAAACTTCAACCCGCCGCAGGCGGGCTATCGCGCGTTGCGTGAAAAGTTGGCCGAACTCAGGCGCGAGACGCGGTCGGTCGCCAGCAGCACGATACCGCGCGGTCGGACCTTGACAGTCGGCATGAGCGATCCGCGTGTGCCGCTCATTCGGTCGCGTTTCGGCCTTGATACGGAGCTGGGCGCCGCGGAAGGCACAAGTCTGCTTTATGATACGCGCGTCGCGGCTGCGGTCGCCGAGTTTCAAAAGGCCTATGGTCTGCCGGCCTCGGGAACTTTGACCGCCCGCACGATCGCGGCTCTCTCAGGTGGCCAGCCATCGCGGCTCGAGAATGAATTGCTCGCCAATATGGAATTCTGGCGCTGGATGCCGCGCGACATGGGCAAAGACCGTATCGAGGTCAATATCCCGGACTTCAGTGTCAGCGTCTTCCACGATGATCAGCTCGTCTGGCGCAACAAGGTGATTGTCGGCAAGCCGCAGACACCGACACCGGTCTTTTCCGACAAGGTGGAATATGTGATCGTCAATCCCTATTGGAACGTACCACCTTCGATCATTCGCAAGGAAATGCTGCCGCATCTCGAGCAAGATCCGACTTATCTCAGTCGTCTTGGCTACGAGGTTTTCACGCGGCATGGCCACCTCGCCGTCCGGCAACCGCCCGGCGCACGGAATGCGCTCGGTCGAATTAAATTCATCTTCCCGAACAATTATGCCGTCTATCTGCACGATACGCCGTCGCGCGGTCTGTTCGGTGCCAAGCGTCGCGCCTTCAGCCATGGCTGCGTCCGTGTCGATCAACCCTTCGGTCTCGCGGAAGCGGTCTTGGGCCATGCCAATGGCTGGTCTGAGCAGCGTGTGAAACGCCTGATCGGCAGCCACGAGCATTATATCAACCTACCGAAGCCGCTGCCCATTCACCTTGTATATTTCACGGCCTTTGTCGATGCGGACGGGCATTTGCAATTGCGCAACGACATCTATCAGTACACAGCCAAAATGGAACGCGCGCTCGGCCTAGAAAAATAGGCTGATTCTCGGGCAAATCGGCGCTGAACAAAGCTGTTTTGTGAGACACAGCTTCGCCACATTTTCTCGATTACATTTCTGTAATCATGCTTGATCAGCGTGTATTGTTACCGCTGCGATAAGCAGGTGCCGTCGAACGGGGGATGCCGCCAGCGCAATAGCTACGGGGCGTTAACGGTTCTCGGTAAAAAATAAAACTTTAACGGCTTGCAGCAATCGCCGTGAAACTCCTGGCCTTTGGCTGGCGTAACCGAGAACCGAGGATTTATTTTGCTCCAACCGCGCCTCAGCACGGCTTCCTTGATTCGCGCGCATTCGCATCGCTCGAGACTGATCGGGGCCTTCGTGCGAACCTGTCTCTCCCGCCACTTCGCGCAGCGGGATGATAGCACTGGCCCAGCAGCGGGTTGGGTATCGCGACGTTGGTCCGGCCTGCCGTCCTTCGGCCCGTTAGGCCAGATCGTTCTGAGCGGCGCTTTTGGTTTGCTGCTCTGCACGTCGCTGCCCGGTTCCACGGAATCGGCTATTGCCAATGGCGATACGCGGACGCTTTATCTCTATAATCCGCATACAAACGAGTCGATTGCCGCGACCTATCGCGTCAATGGCCATTATGAT
>DAIESR010000104.1 GCA_027346205.1 Beijerinckiaceae bacterium | reverse complement strand
CACATTGGCAACCAGCGGAACTTTCGGTGGCTTGATCTCGACCAAGGCGAGCGCTTCGACCATGACATCAGCCGCCGGCTGCATCAAACCGCAATGGAAAGGCGCCGAGACCGGCAGAAGAATGGCGCGACGCGCGCCCTTCGCCTTGGCGATCTCGATCGCCTTTTCCACAGCAGCCTTGGTTCCCGAGGCCACGACCTGACCGCCGCCATTGTCATTGGCAATGGCGCAGACGGCGCCGCCGCCGGTTTCCTTCTGCGCCTCAGCAGCGACGGCGACGCCGGTCTAGTAATCGAGGCCGAGCAAGGCTGCCATGGCGCCTTGGCCGGACGGAACGGCCTGCTGCATCGCTTCACCGCGACGACGCAACAGACGCGCGGCATCGGCGATGGAAAAGGAGCCCGCCGCTGCCAGCGCCGAATATTCACCGAGAGAATGGCCGGCCACGAAAGCAGCCTGCTTGGCGAGATCAAGCCCGGCCTCGGCTTCAAGCACACGCACCACGGCCAGACTCGCAGCCATCAGCGCCGGTTGCGCATTAGCCGTCAATGTGAGTTCTGCCTCCGGCCCTTCGAACATCAAGGCGGAGAGCTTCTGGTGCAAAGCCTCATCGACCTCGTCGAACACGGCATGCGCCGCGGGGAAGGCCGCGGCCATCTCCTTGCCCATGCCGACCGCCTGCGATCCCTGCCCCGGAAAAATATATGCTCGCACCATGCCTCACGCTAAACGCTGTGCCTCTCGCAGAATTGCGAGTTGCATTGTGAGGTTGTGCTTGTCAAGTCATGCATGATCATGCCCGCCGCGCTTTCAGCGTTGGGCAAATCGCACGATGCCGCGGATTTCAGTTGAATGACGGCCGCACCGCGTCATCATGCGGGACACGATCATTCTCGAAAATTCAATGATCAACTTCATGCATCGCATGTGACAGCGGCTGCGTGGCTTGAAAGGACATGGCTAGGTCGGCGTGATGGATATTCCAGGAAAGACATGCGGCACATGCAGCCTATGCTGCCAGGTGCTCGAAATCGAAGAATTGCAGAAATCGGCAGGATTGCTTTGCAAGGATTGCGTGCAAGGCGGCGGCTGCGGAATCTATGCGTCGCGGCCCGATGTCTGCCGCGACTATGAATGCCTCTGGAAAGGCGACCGCGGCCTCAGCCAACAATACCGCCCGGATCGGGTCGGAACCATCTTGATGGAAGATCCCGACACCGACGAATATCGCGCCGTCTGCGACCCGAAGCGGCCGCTCGCCTGGCGCACGCCGCTCGTCTTCAACCATCTCGTCGCCATGGCCAAGGCAGGGCACACAGTCGTCGCCAAGGCCGGGCTGAAGTCCTGGCGCATCCACGCCAGCGGCGAATGGGGACCCTGCGTCTGATGGTGTAGGTGGCGGAAGCGCCGCCCGGCGCAGCGATATCTCGCTTGATTCCGAGGGATTTCCACGTATAAAGCCGGCTTCCCTGCTTCGGCCTGGGGCTGAACGGAAGGCGCGGCTAGAGCCGATCCCGACCAAGTGGCATCGCTCGCGATCCATATGGGCGGGGTAAATCGGCTCTATTTCAAATAGATAGAACATTTTCAGCAAAAGTGGGTACCGGTTTTGCGTCCGAAAATGCTTTAGCTTTTTGAATAAAAGCGGTTTCGAACCGGTTGGGTGTCAACGCCGAACCCGAAGCCGCTTTGGCGCATGATCCTGAAAAGTTGCAGACTTTTCGGAAAAGATCATGCACCAAACAGAATCTCCCGCGCAGGATCTTTAGATCCGTCTTCCCGTGTCCCTGCCTTCGACGGTTCACTCGAGCCTTTCCGAGGCTCGAAGGGCTTCGCGCCGAAGCTTGTTACGACTGAGAAAGGCAATCCCATGTCTCTTTACAAGCATGTCTATCTCGCGCGTCAGGATATTTCCGCGCAGCAGGTGGACACTCTCAACGAGCAATTCAAAACCCTGCTCGAATCGCTCGGCGGCAAGATCGAAAAGCTTGAATATTGGGGGGTCAAATCCCTCGCCTATCGGATCAAGAAGAACCGCAAGGCGCATTTCACCCTTTATAATATTTCCGCGCCGCCTGCCGCGCTGGCCGAAATGGAACGGCAAATGGGCCTCAACGAGGACATCCTCCGCTTCATGACCGTGCGCGTCGAGGAATTGGAGCAAGGCCCTTCGGCGATGATGCGCAAACGCGACGATGACGATCGCGGCGACAGAGGCGATCGAGGCGACAGAGATCGCGGCGGCCGTGGCCGCGGCGACAGGGATCGGGGTGACAGGGACCGTGGCGACAGGGATCGCGGGCCGCGCCGTCCGCGTGAAGAAGCTGGTGCGAGCGAAGAGGGGAATTTCTGATGGCAACCGCAGCAGCTCCGGCCCGCCGGCCTTTCTTTCGTCGCCGCAAGACCTGCCCCTTCTCCGGCCCCAATGCGCCGAAGATCGATTACAAGGACACGCGGCTACTCTCCCGCTATATTTCCGAGCGGGGCAAGATCGTCCCGTCGCGCATCACCGCTGTCTCGGCGAAGAAGCAGAGGGAATTGGCGAAAGCGATTAAGCGGGCGCGATTCCTCGGGCTCCTGCCTTATGTGATCCGCTGAGCGTGGCGTTTCGGACTTAAAGAGCCAGTACGACGGCTCCGAATGGATCGCTTCCGGCAG
>DAIESR010000091.1 GCA_027346205.1 Beijerinckiaceae bacterium | reverse complement strand
ACTCTGCCGACCGAGGCATGCTCTAGATCACGGCGACTTTGGATCAAGTCAACCCAAGGCCGCAAATATGATAGATTCCCGTGAGTTAGAGCCGGCCGCGGGCCATATCAGGCCCACTGACCCGCTCGGGCCCTCGCGCGGCATGTTCTCGCTACCCGTCTTAGCGGAGGGTTTTCAAGCGAAATGAGGAAATGAGCAAGCCCTCTTTCTGGTGGCGCCCGGCAGTCCATGCCCAGAGGCGGCATGTATTGCTGAAGCGCGCGGCTCTGACGCAGTCGGTTCGGGCGTTTTTCGCCGCGTGCGACTTCCTCGAAGCCGATACCGCCATTCTCCAATTCTCGCCCGGCAACGAGGCCCATATTTCCGCCTTTGCGACCGAACTCATCGCACCTGACGGCACGATGACACGGCTATTCCTCCATTCTTCGCCGGAATTCGCCGCAAAAAAGCTCCTCGCGGCGGGAGAGGAGCGCCTGTTCAGCCTTGCCCATGTCTTCCGAAACCGGGAGCGCGGGCCGCTCCATCATCCGGAATTCACATTGCTCGAATGGTATCGTGCCCGCGAACCCTACCAAAAGCTCTTCGAAGATTGCATGGATCTGCTCGGTGCCGCCGCCAAGGTGGCGAACGCTGACCGCTTTTCTTTTCGCAGCGCTAGCGCCGATCCTTTTGCGCCGCCCGAGATTCTGCCTGTGACCGAAGCCTTCCACCGCTATGCCGGGATCGATCTCCTCGCCACCTATGACGCATCCGGCTGCGATCGCGCCGCCCTTGCCGCACAGACCAAGGCGATCGGCCTGCGTGTCGTCGAAGATGACAGCTGGTCGGACCTCTTCAGCAAGATCCTTTCTGAAAAAGTCGAGCCTCGGCTCGGCCAGGGCCGCGCCACTTTTCTCGTCGATTATCCGGCACCTGAGGCGGCTTTGGCCCGTCTCCAGGAGGACAAGCGCTTCGCCGAGAGATTCGAGCTTTATGTCTGCGGCGTCGAGCTTGCCAATGGCTTCGGCGAACTGACCGATGCCACGGAGCAACGACACCGCTTCGAGATGGAGATGGAGGAGCGCCAGCGAATCTATGGCGATTCCTATCCGATCGATCCCAATTTTCTCGAAGCCCTCGCCAATATGCCGGAGGCGAGCGGCATAGCACTCGGATTCGACCGTCTCGTCATGCTCGCTACCGGCGCCGACCATATAGAGCAAGTGATCTGGACGCCGGTCGCCGAGACAGGTTCGCCGCTATGAACAAGATGGAGCGAGTGAGACCGCCCTCGCCGGTCCGCGACGGGCAAACGGCGCCGCTGCGCAGCGCAGATGATCTCCTTGCCGCGGGATTCATCTCTGAAGAACGTCGCGCCATGGCGGTGAAAGTCGCGGAGCATTTCGCGATCGGATTGAGCCGGCCGCTCGCGGCGCTGATCGATCCCAATGATCCTAATGACCCGATCGCGCGCCAATTCCTACCCGATGTCGCGGAACTCAACGTGCTCCCCGAAGAACGCGGCGATCCTATTGGGGATGTTGCGAGAAGCCCCATCGAAGGGATCGTGCATCGCTATCCCGACCGGCTTCTCCTGAAGCTGATCCATGTCTGTCCGGTCTATTGCCGCTTCTGCTTTCGCCGCGAGATGGTCGGCCCCGGACAGGGCACGCAACTCTCGGCCGAGGCGCTGGACGCGGCTTTCGGCTATATTGCGCAGCATCGCGAGATTTTCGAAGTGATCTTGACCGGCGGCGATCCCTTTCTCGTCGCGCCACGGCGGCTCGCCGAAATCGCTGCACGGCTCGCCACGATCGATCATGTGAAGATCCTGCGCATCCACACGCGCGTGCCCGTCGCCGAGCCCTCGCTCGTCACAGCCGAGCTTGTCGACGCTTTGCGCATAGCGCGGCAGACGGTC
>DAIESR010000068.1 GCA_027346205.1 Beijerinckiaceae bacterium | reverse complement strand
GCGCAAAAGCAGGCGTCATGGACCGAGCGCAAGTTCGGGATGCCGACGTGGTTCTTTTGGATGATCACGGCAACCGCTCTCGGCATTTCCATGATCATGGGGCAAGCCATCGACCCGGAGGACCCGCTGTTTGCCTTGGTGCCGGGCTTGATCGCTTTGGCATTCTTTTTATGGCTTTCCTATGCCATCGCGAAGATGACGGGCACCCTCCCGCCTCGGCAAGCACCGCTGGCACAGACCGAGACATTTCAATTCGAGCACCAAGAGAATAGTTCTCCGTGGGGATGGAGGGCTATTGTCCCCATATTTGGCGCTGCTGGAATCGCCTATAGCGCGACGATCTGGATGAGAGACGCGCGACGATCTGGATGAGAATCTGGTGTCGCGGCGATGTCGATATTCGCGGTGTTGATTGACGCGCGCAAGAGTTTTTCGATGTTGATTGTCGCGGCGCGTCAATCGACGAGATCGGCGTCGGCGAGATTGGCGGGCGTCGCCTGAGTTGGCGGACGTCCCGGACCGCGTTTTCGCTCGATGGCTTGGCGGCGACGATAGCTTTCGACATTCAGCTCGAAGATTATGGCATGGTGGACGAGACGATCGACGGCTGCGAGCGTCATGGCGGGGTCTGGAAAGACCTTGCCCCATTCGCCGAAGGGCTGGTTGGCTGTGATCAGCAGGGATCGCCGCTCGTAACGAGCGCTGATGAGTTCGAACAGCACGCTGGTTTCGGCCTGATCCTTGGTGACGTAAGCAAGATCGTCGAGGATGAGCAGATCGAAGCGGTCCAGGCGGTTGATCGCGGCGTCGAGCCCGAGGTCGCGGCGGGCGATTTGCAGCTTCTGCACCAGGTCGGTGGTTCGGGTGAACAGAACCCGGTAGCCATTTTCGATCAAGGCGAGGCCGATGGCGGAGGCGAGATGGCTTTTGCCGCCTCCGGGCGGCCCGAACAATAAGACGTTGGCGCCTTTATCGAGCCATGCGTCGCCAGCGACAATCGCCATGACCTGCGCTTTCGAGATCATTGGCACGGCTTCGAAAGCAAAGGATTCCAGCGTCTTTCCGGGCAGGAGCTTGCCTTCGGCGAGATGGCGTTCGATCCGGCGGCGGTCGCGTTCGGCGAGTTCATGCTCGGCGATGGCGGCGAGGAAGCGGGCGGCGGGCCAGCCTTCCTTGTCAGCGGTCTCGGCAAATTGTGGCCACAGCGTTTTGATTGCCGGCAGGCGCAGTTCGTTGAGAAGCAGGCTCAGCCTTGCAGCGTCGACGGGCGTTTGCAGCGCGCTCATGCGGCGTCTCCCATCAGGCTGTCGTCGAGGAGAGCCTCGTAGGACTGAAGGGGCGCCAGAGTGACGACCACCGTCGGCACTTGCGCGGGATCAGGTGTGAACCTGGCGCGCAACGCCGCCATGTCTGGCAAATCGTTGGCGCGCAACGTGGCGGCGAGCGCCTCGGCCAACTCGGCCTCGCAGCCGCACTCATGGGCGAGCGCGAGAAGATCGACCATGATGCGGCAGGCCTGCCGGTCTGGCAGGCGCTCCAGCAAAACGTCAAAGGTACGCCGGAACGCCTCGCGCGGAAAAAGCTGGTCGCGATAGACGAGGTTCAAGAGCGCCATCGGCTTCTTGCGCAAGGCATGGATGACATGGCGATAATTGACGACCTGGGCATGCTTGCCGGACGGGTGGGCGCGCCCGCGCGGCAGGGTCATGAGCGCCGTGCTGCCAACGAACACGTCGAGGCGGTCGTCATAGAGGCGCACCCGCAGCTGGTGGCCGATCAGGCGCGAAGGAACCGTGTAGAACACCTTGCGCAATGTGAAGCCGCCCGAGGAGGTAACGCGGACGCCGACCTCCTCATAATCGCTGGTGCGCCGGTCTGGCAGGGTTTTCAACTGGGCGCGTTCGGTGTCGATGCGAGGACGATTGCGGGCGTTGCGGCGGCTGACGATCTCGTCGATGAACCGACGGTAGGCGGGCAAATCGGCGAAGTCGGCGCCGCCGCGCATCAGCAGGGCGTCCTTGATGGCGCTTTTGAGATGGCCATGGGAGCTTTCGATGGAGCCGTTCTCGTGGGCGACGCCTTTGTTGTTGCGCGTCGGCGTCATGCCGTAATGGGCGCACAGATCGTCGTAGCGCCGGGTCAGATCCTCACGCGCGTCCTGGGCGAGATTGCGGAACGCGGCGGAGAGGCTGTCGCTGCGATGCTCGAACGGCGCCCCGCCCAGTGCCCACAGGGCGTTTTGCAGTCCTTCGGCCAGAGCCACGAAGCTTTCGCCGCCGAGTACGACATGGGCGTGTTCGAAGCCGGAATAGACGAGGCGGAAGTGGTAGAGCCGGTGATCGAGGGCCGCGCCGCCGATCGTGATGGCGAGGGCGCCCATGTCAGTGAAGTCGGACAGGCCCATGCGTCCAGGTTCATGCGTCTGGCGGAAAATCACCTCGCGTTCGGCGCCGTGCAGGGCGCGCCAGGCGCGGATCCGCCGTTCCAGCGTCCGACGGACGCCATGCCCGAGTTCGGGATGACGCCGGACCATCTCTTCGAAGATCGCGATTGGCCGCAAGTCCGGCGCCGCCGCCAGCATCGGCACGACCTCCTCCTCGAAAACCGCGCTGAGCGGATCGGGGCGCCGCCGTTCTCGCGGCTCTCGCTTTGCTGATGGCAGGCGGGGATCTTGTTCGATCCGATAGGCCGTGGCGGCGCTGAACGACGCTTTGGCCGCCGCGACGGCAATCGTCTCGGTCTGACGGAATGTCATGTAAAGCCTCATCTGGTGGTCGGTTAAATGGCGGCCAGGCACAAAGCGATTCCTCCAATGCGGAAAAATCACCGATTACCCGGCCAGCCGTGATCGCCAGAAGGCTTCCAAAGAAACGCATCGCCATTGGGCTGTACCTCCAGTCGGGCTACGCCCTCCTTCCGTCACAGCCCAATGGCGATTCTCACCTTGATTGACGCGCTGTTCTCATCTTGTTTGTCGCGCGGCACGACACGGCATAGCATCGGCTGTCGCGGTAAAAAAGAGGCCTCGATCTATGTGTCGCGAGTGACGCAGACCAGCCGAGATCGCGAGGAAACTCGGCGCAGCCGTTCGCGGCGAGACTCAAATACGACGCAAGGCTTCGACCGCTGTTTCGCGATATGCTGGATACGCGTCAATCCCCGCACCCGGCATCTCGCATGTGGCAATGCGTTCGAGCGCGACGCGTGCGATTTCGAGGCAATCGCGTGTCAGCGCGAGTTTCTGTGTGAGATGCGCAATGATCTTGTTCTTTTCCTCCAGCTCCCGCGCGATCTGCTCCGTTTCAGCAATCATATCCTTTGCCTCCTCTCCTCGCCTGCGGACCGGACATCCGCATTGACGCTCAAGCCCCACGAACCGTCCACTGAGAACAAAGCGCTGTCCTTGATCTCACGCATAGGAACAACATTTTGATCGGCTGTCAGAAGGGCGCACGACCCCATTCCCTCGGCGTGACGGGTCCCGCCAAGATCTCCTTTTGAATGATCTTGGCCTCCTTGCTTCAGACCTCGCAACAGGCCATCTTGGCGTGATTACGGCGCCTATCGATTGTCACATGCGCAAAGTATCGGAAGCCGTAATCGGGAATAGTCTCCATCGGAGTTCAGGTGATTCATGACGCAGACTTTGGTTTCTCCCGCCGGAATTATGCAGCTCGGCATGGCGTTTTGGGGCTCAAAAGTGCTCCTCAGCGCTGTCGAGCTCGGTGTGTTTTCCGAGCTCGCCGGCAAAGCGCAAAGCCTTGAGGCGCTCTCCGAGAAACTCAAGCT
>DAIESR010000081.1 GCA_027346205.1 Beijerinckiaceae bacterium | reverse complement strand
ACAAAGGTAAATTCCGCAAGGTGATGCCGGTCGAATATCGCCGCGCGCTGGAAGAGATGTTGGCGCAAAAGGATGATGAGCTGCCGCTTCTCGCTGCTGCTGGAGAATGAATTCGAATAGGATGAAACTCAAGCCTATGGCGCGCAGTCCTTCTCCCATTGGGAGAAGGTGTCATGTGAAGCATGACGGATGAGGGGTTGCACTCTTCCAAATCGCCGCGCCGTAACCCCTCACCCGGCCGGCTCCGCCGGCCACCCTCTCCCACTGGGAGAGGGTTCGCACACCACAGGCACGCACACAATCGGATAGGGCATGGGAAAGGTTACGGGCTTCCTCGAAATCGATCGGCGGGATCGGCGCTATGAGCCGGCATCCGATCGGATCAGGCATTATCGCGAATTCATGATCCCTTTGTCGGAGGAGACGACGAAGGATCAGGCGGCGCGCTGCATGAATTGCGGCATTCCCTATTGCCACACCGGTTGCCCGGTCAACAATCAGATCCCGGATTGGAACGATCTCGTCTATCATTCCGATTGGGAAGAAGCGGCGCGCAATCTTCATTCGACCAATAATTTTCCGGAATTCACCGGCCGCGTCTGCCCGGCGCCCTGCGAAGCCTCCTGCACTTTGAACCTCAACGACAGCCCGGTGACGATCAAGACGATCGAATGCACGATCGTCGATCGTGCATTCGCCAATGGTTGGATTAAGCCCGAGCCGGCAGAACGCAAGACCGGCAAGCGCATCGCCATTATCGGCTCTGGGCCAGCCGGCCTCGCCTGCGCGCAGCAGCTCGCCCGTGCCGGGCATGAGGTGCATGTCTTCGAGAAGAATCTGAAGCCCGGCGGCCTGCTGCGCTATGGCATTCCGGACTTCAAGATGGAGAAGCATCTGATCGACCGTCGCGTGCATCAGATGGTGGCCGAAGGCGTGCAGTTTCATGGCGGCGTGAATGTCGGCATCGATCTCGATCCGGCCAAGCTCGTTGCCGAATATGATGCTGTCGTGCTTGCTGGCGGCGCGGAAAAACCGCGCGATCTGCCGATCCCCGGCCGCGATCTTTCCGGCATTCATTTCGCCATGGAGTTTCTACCCCAGCAGAACCGGCGGATCGGCCGCGAGCCGATCGTGAGCAATGATCCGATCCTCGCATCGAGCAAACATGTCGTCGTCATCGGTGGCGGCGACACGGGATCGGACTGCATCGGCACCTCGGTCCGGCAGGGTGCCGTCAGCGTCACGCAGATCGAAATCATGGCGCAGCCTCCGGAAAAAGAGAACAAGCTGCTCACTTGGCCGGACTGGCCGATGAAGCTGCGCACCTCTTCGAGCCATGAAGAAGGCGCGAAACGCGATTTCGGCGTGCTCACCAAGGAATTCATCGGCGAGAATGGCGTGGTGAAGAAACTGCGCTGCGTGCACGTCGATGCGAAGATGCAGGAGATTCCGGACAGTAGTTTCGAGATCGAGGCCGATCTCGTGTTTCTCGCCATGGGCTTCGTCTCGCCCGTGCATGAGGGGCTGCTCGAAGGGCTCGGCGTCGCACTCGATCCGCGCGGCAATGTCGCAGCCGATACAAAAACTTACAAGGCTTCGGTCGACAAGGTCTTCGCCTGCGGCGACATGCGGCGCGGCCAATCGCTCGTCGTCTGGGCGATCCGCGAGGGACGTCAGGCGGCCCATAATGTCGACCTCTATCTCATGGGATCGACGGTTCTGCCGCGGTAGGACAGCCTTTGGTTGAGCACAGTCGCTCAACTGGTTCTTGACGGCTCTCATTCAAAAATCTTTTCGTCGAGAGGAATGCGCGTTGCAGCCTCTCGACGCATGTCCATACGGCCTTATTTGCTTCT
>DAIESR010000071.1 GCA_027346205.1 Beijerinckiaceae bacterium | reverse complement strand
TGCGTGCTAGGATGGCTGATTGTCGGGGGCGGGTGGGGCAAAAGCCGGCAACGTTTCGGGTTCCGCTTTCGTAGCGTTTCCGTGATCACCGGAAGCTTCGGTGTCTTCAAGCCAAGCCGTTGATTTAATGGTGGGCGCGACAGGGATCGAACCTGTGACCCCTACGATGTCAACGTAGTGCTCTCCCGCTGAGCTACGCGCCCGAAACCATTTCAGATCCAGAAAGCGATCGATGTCTCGTCACTTGGATTGTCGTCACTTGGAGCGGGACGCAGGCGGAAATCCGCTTCCCACTTTCCTCATACCGCAGTGAGCGGTTAGGATGGCTGCCTATATCGGCTCGCTCGCTGTGGCGCAAGCGGCAATTCACACGCAGGGCACGCGTTCGCAGCAGAACTCTCCGATGAGATTATTTATCGAATCAAAGACTTGATGGTGATGTCGCAGCGCAAGGTTTAGGCCGTCGTCGCAGCAATTCATGCCGCGAGCAGGCGCTGTACTTCGTTCACGAGGTCTTTGAGGTGGAAGGGCTTGGACAGGATCTTGGCCTGCCGTGGGGCGTTATTGTCCGGGTTCAGAGCCACCGCCGCGAAACCCGTGATGAACATCACCTTGATGTCGGGATCGAGTTCGGTCGCCCGTCGTGCGAGTTCTATCCCGTCCATCTCCGGCATGACGATATCTGTCAGGAGAAGTTGGAAAGGCTCCTCCCGCAGCCGGTTATAGGCGGAAAGCCCATTGTCGTAGGAGGCGACGGAGAAGCCGGCATTTTGCAACGCCTTGGCGAGAAAGCGACGCATGTCATTGTCGTCTTCGGCGAGAAGGATATTGTTATTGAGCGGAATGGAGTTATCGGTCATTTTGGCCTCGGAATGGAGAATGCCATCAAAGCTCTGCCAGGTAAAAATCGAGTGAAAGTCGGAGATTTTTGCTTGGCTAAAGCTGTTTCATAGGAATTTGCCGGGGGACGAGCACTGCTGCGACATTGGCCGACGGTCGTTTAACGAGCGGTTGGTGGACACAGACGCCTTCTCTTGCCACATTCCCTTTTGCCGCCAGTGAAGGGCCGTCACGAAGTCGCGGCCGCCTTTTTGCCTGCCGTGTGAGACGCCTTTGCCGATCCATCGGTGTTCTTGGTGGAGGCGTCTGCATATAGACCGTATCTTTGGTCAAAGGAGAGGTCATGTCTTCTGGTCCGCCTGGCATCCGCAGCCAAGCAACGAAATATTTCGCGGATGGGCGGCCGCATGAGCCGGAGCTCGATCCACCTTTTGACATGATCGAGCCCTCAGTGCTCGCTTCGCCGCTGGTTTTTTCATCGCCGCATTCCGGGGCCGTCTATCCACGCCGGTTTTTGGCTGCGGCGCGGCTCGATGCGGCCACTTTGCGCCGATCGGAAGACGCTTATGTCGATGAACTCTTCGCGGGTGTCGTCGCGAATGGGGCGCCGCTGATCCGCGCGCGATTTCCGCGCGCCTATCTGGATTTGAACCGCGAACCCTATGAGCTGGACCCGCGCATGTTCGACGGCCGGCTGCCGGTCTATGCGAACACGCGTTCGGTGCGGGTCGCGGGCGGGCTGGGCACGATCGCCCGCGTTGTCGGCGATTCGCAGGAAATCTATAACGAAAAGCTGAAGCCTGAGGAGGTGCTGGCCCGGATCGACAAGCTCTATAAGCCCTATCATCGCAGTTTGCGGATGCTGCTCGATCGGGCGCAGCAGCGTTTCGGCCTGGCTGTTTTGATCGATTGCCACTCCATGCCCTCGGTTTCTGGGGCCACAATGCCGGATAAGGATGCTTCGGATCGCAAGATAAAAGCCGATTTCGTGCTTGGCGATCGTTATGGCACGAGCTGCGAAACGGCGCTCGTCGACATAGTCGAATATGAGCTGCGCCGGCTCGGCTATGCCGTGATGCGCAACAAGCCCTATGCCGGTGGCTTCATCACCGAACATTACGGCGATCCCGCCAATCATTTCCATGCCCTGCAGATCGAAGTGAACCGCGGGATCTATATGGACGAAAAGACGCTGGACAAGGCGGGGCGTTTCGAAAAGATCGCCGTGGATCTCTGCGCGGTCGCGGATCAGCTTGCCAGCCTTCTCGCTGCGCGTCGCGACAATGAGCGCGCGGCTGCCGAATGATCCCTGTCGAAGACAGGTGAAGCGCACTCGAACAGGTGAACAGGCCTGAACAAAGGCCCCCAAGAAAAGAAAGAGGCCGCTTGCGTTGCCACAAGCGGCCCAAGTCTAGGGAGGAAACGCCCAAGGAGGGCATCGGCGACAACGATGTTGCCGCGCCGCAATAATATGCACGTGCGTCGCACAAAGAGCAACCCCTTCTGACCTATTTTTCGGCCACTGCGTCTGGTCGTCGCAGCTTTCTATCTAATTATCTGATATAGTTAAATATTATTTGTATACAAGCGGCTCGTTTCGGGTGCCGCACGGGTCGCCACAAGTCCTTAGCAGCGGTTTGGACGGCTCTTACCGGGTCTGAAGTAGGGTCTGGTGGCTCCTGATCGAGGCTCCTTTCGGGCTCGTGTCGCGTGCGGCCGAATGATTGCCTGTGTCTTGGCCGTCTTTCCTTCCATTTTCCTCGACGGCGTGAGACCTGGCGGCTTGACGTTTCTGTTACGATCTTGAACGGATCGCCCGACGATTCATTTGCTCCATTACAGAAGGTCGGTTCATGACAGCCGTCGATTTTGCCGTTTTCGTCGAAGAGCTTGCCGATGCGGCCGGCCGGACGCTTCTGCCCTTTTTCCGCACATCGCTCGGGGCGGAAGACAAAAGCCGTGGCGGCATGTTCGATCCGGTGACAGAGGCGGACAGTGCGGCGGAAGTGGCCATGCGCCGGATGATCACCCAGACTTTTTCGAGCCACGGCATCATTGGCGAGGAATTCGGGAATGACCGGGCTGATGCGGAATATGTCTGGGTGCTCGATCCGATCGACGGCACCAAGAGCTTCATATCCGGCATTCCGACCTGGGGCACTTTGATCGGCCTTCTCCACAATGGCGTGCCGATCTACGGCATGATGGTTCAGCCCTTCACGCGCGAATATTTCATGGGTGACGGCAAGGCGGCGCGTTGGCGCGGGCCGGGGATCGATCATGCGCCGATCGAGCGCAAGCTCAAGACGCGGGCCTGTGCTTCGCTCGCGGAGGTTACTTTAATGACGCCCTCCCCGTTGCTCTATCCGCCGGATGAACTCGCCGCCTTTCGGCGGGTCGAGACAGCTGTGCGGCTCTCGCGCTACGGCTATGATTGCTACGCTTTTGCCATGCTCGCTTCCGGCCATGTGGATTGTGTGATGGAGGCCGGCGTGCAGGCCTATGACATCGCGCCGTTGATCCCTATCATCCAAGGCGCGGGCGGTATCGTGACGAATTGGACCGGAGGCAGCGCGGCGCAGGGGGGCAATGTCGTTGCCGCCGGCGATCGGCGCATCCATACAGCCGTGCTGGAGCTGCTTGCGGGATGAACCGTGGCTACACGGTCAAGTCTTGGCTTTTTGCCAGGGCCACGGGAACCGGGGTTTGCGCCGTGGCGCATTCATGGCTGCGGCGAGCGATTGCGTGAACCTGTCCTCGACACCCGGAATGAAATTGTCGAAAGCGGCCCAGAACTGGGTGCGGAACTGGTCGCGCTCCATCAATATCTCATGTTTCGCATAGGGCAGGGTGATGACCCGCCCCGCTTTCAGCCGGCTGGCGAAATTCTCGACGGCCGAGGTCTCGACCACGCGGTCGGCCCCGCCGGCAATGACGAGAATGGGCGTGAGCGTCCGGCGCGGATAATCCGCATCCTCGAATTGCTGCATCAGGTGAAAGGCGGCATTGGCCCAGCTGATCGTTGGATCGCCAAGCGCGAGTTCGGGCGCGGCACGAACGATATTTGCCGTGCGCCTATAGCGCCGTTCGTCCGAAGTAAGCCGGTTGTCGGGGAAGGGCCGCAGAAAGATGGATTTGCCGCCGCCGCCTGGAATATAGGCGCTGCCGAAGCCAAGAATGTCGAGGCCTTCCACCAAGAGCTCGGAGAGCTTCTTGAAGCGCAGCCGCGCAATTGCGATCATCGGCGAGGTCATGACGATGCGTGCGAAGGGCGAGTGGCCGGCGCGCGCTTGTGCGATCAGGATCGCGCCCGCCGTGGAATGGCCGAGCGCGAACCAAGGCTTGCTGCAAAACGGGTTGAGAACGCTTTCTGCGAGCGCGGTGAGATCCGATTGGTAAATGTCGAAATCGTCGATATGGCCTTTGCGGCGGTCGCGAAGCTGGCGTTGCGAAAGGCCTTGGCCGCGCCAATCCATGGCAACCACGTCGAAGCGCCGTTCCAATAATTCCTCGATCGTCTCGAAATATTTCTCGATGAATTCGGCGCGGCCGGGCAGGACGGCCACCGTGCCGCAACTCGCCCCCACAGCCGACCAACGTGCGACGCGCAACGCCACCCCATCCTCCGTCGTCAGCATGGCGACAGTGGCACCCGGTGGTGCCGGATTCTCCGGCGTGGTGATGAGAGTCATAGGTTGCTCGCCCCTCCCATGTTGCCTGGCGTAGCCAATCTTGGTCTGCCCATCCGAAGCCGTTTTCGGTCGCGAGTGCCCCTTGCGCCGAAAAAATCGGTCCCCACATCAATTTTAGCGCGGGCCGAAACGGACGCGCGACCTGACAGCGGCAAGGCTGAGACGTAGCGCTCAAGGACTTGGCGCTTCGGCGCAGAGCCCTGCCATGTCGCACTCGCTTAATTTAGGAGGATGAAATGCGTCAGATGGATCTAGCACCGCTCTATCGTTCGACCGTGGGTTTCGATCGGCTGTTCAATCTGGTCAATCAGGCGGCCGGCTTCGAAGCGGCGCCTTCTTATCCACCCTACAACATCGAACGCAGTGCTGAGAATGCTTATCGCATCACCGTCGCGGTCGCGGGCTTTTCCGACAAGGAGCTCTCGATCGAAGTGAAGGAAGGCGGCTTGACGATTCGCGGTTCCAAGGAGAGCCAGGTCGCAAACGCGTCCAAGTCCGAGGTGCTTTATCAGGGCATTGCCGCGCGCGCCTTCGAGCGCCGCTTCCAGCTCGCGGATCATGTTCAAGTGCAAGGCGCGAGCCTTGAAAACGGTTTGCTGCATGTCGATCTCGTCCGTGAGGTTCCCGAGGCTCAAAAGCCGAGGCAGATCCACATTGGCACGACCGAGGCCAAGAAGCCCGAAGTGGTCGAACAGGCGAAAGTCGAGCAGGCAAAGGCCGCTTGACGTTCTTCTTCAGGTAGAACGATCGCGAAGGGCGCCCCTGAGGCGCCCTTCTTGCTGTACAAAGCTAATTCCCGGACTTGGCTTTATTCTCTTTTGTCCCTTGCACGGCTGAGGAGGGCGGCACCGAGGCCGGCTTGACCGGGGCCGACATATGATTTGCCGTTTCCGTCACTGGCGAGGGTGTGACAGCGGCTTTGTCCGGAGCCGATGGCGTCTTGGCCGCTTGCGAGGGCAGAGGCCGGTGCGGCGGCAGCGGTGGGGTGCTGGATGGCGGATGGTTTGGATTCGCCTTCAACATGACATCGGACGTCTCGTTTTCGATGAGCCTGCCCTCACGCGCGTCGAAGGCGAGATGATGCAGCAAACCATGCGTGTCTTCCCCAAAGGCAATATAGACATGGCCATTGCGGCGAGGCGTGGCGATAAGACGAAGCCCGAGCAGGCTTGCCCGATGGCGGATCTCAGCTGGCGGAACGAAACCATATTCTCTATCGGGCGCCATGGCGTGCCATCGCGTCGTCCGTCGTCCGACGTCTCCTGGCGGGAGGGGCGGCGGACCTTCGTCCCGATGCCACCACCATTCACGGAGAAATTGCGCCTGCGCGGGCGCGGCGTAGAGCCCGACCGTGAGGCCGAGCACCGAAGAAATCAGACTTGCCACGGCGCCGGCCTTCCAGCCGGTGCGCCGACGGCGGGCATTTTTTGCCTTCCGTAAGTCCGAGCCATTCATGATCTGCCTCCATCCGGCTCTTGCCCGCTGCTTGCCGGCTCTTGCTCCGAGGGTTCGCACCATCCCGGATCATGTTCAGCGCGATCGGGACGGGCTTCGCGCGGATACGCTATCGGCAGGTTTGGTAAGGATTCCGGCGAAAATCGGCAGCAATTGCGGCTAGAACTGGGTCAAGAAAGGCGCAATTTTCAGCGCGCGATCACGGTGTTGCGGCAGCGGCCTGCGCGATGGCGACGAATTCGGCGATTGCGGCCGGGTCGGTCGCGAAAGAGGTTACGAGGCGAATGAAGACATCATCCTCGCGCGGTTGCACTTGTGCGCGGTCGATGGCGTGGAATGCCCATTCATAATAATGCGCGCCGGCCGCCTGTAAGGCGCGGTCGATGCCACGCGGCATAAGCACAAAGATCTCATTGGCTTCGGTCGGCCAGACGAGCCTGATCCCCGGCACTTTGGTGAGGCCGGCGACGAGTTTGGCGGCATGCGCATTGGCCTTGCTGGCATTCTCGAGCCAAAGATCCGCCTCCAGATAGGCCGCCATTTGCGCGCCGAGGAAGCGACCCTTCGACAAAGTATGGCCGCCGCGCTTGCGCCGATAGACGAAATTGTCGGCCTGCGCCGGATCAAAGAAGATCACGGCCTCGCAGGCGAGCGCGCCATTCTTCGTTGCGCCAAAGGAGAGGACGTCGATTCCCGCCTTCCAGCTCATCTCGGCGGGCGTGCAATTTTGCGCGACCAGCGCATTGGCGAAGCGTGCGCCGTCCATATGGACGGCGACGCCCACCTCATGGGCGATGGACGTGAGTTCGGCGATTTCCGCGCATGTATAGAGCGTTCCGCATTCGGTCGCTTGCGAAAGGGAGAGAGCCGCGGGCTGTACCTGCGTGACCCTGCCGCGGGGGAAGGCGCCGAGCGTCGCGCGCAAAGCCGCTGGCGTGATCTTCCCCTGCCTCCCCTCTATGCCGACCAATTTGGCGCCTGCGGTAAAAAATTCCGGGGCGCCGCATTCATCTTCCATCACATGCGCGCTCTCATGGCAGAAGACGGCGCCATAGGGCGGTGTCAGCGCCGCGAGGGCTAGCGCATTGGCCGCGGTGCCTGTCGTGAGGAGAAAGCTCGCCGTCCGCCGCTCGAAGATCTCGTCGAGACGCGCGAGCGCCTTCGCCGTCCAGGCGTCTTCGCCATAGGCATGCGCCGCGCCAACATTGGCGGCCGCAACGGCTGCCAGAATCTCTGCGCTGACGCCGACACTATTATCGCTGGCGAAATCCATATTGCCGAGGCTCCAAAGGTGAAGGACGATCGTTGCAGGGAATGATCGTCGCTGGCGATTATCGCGATAAGAGAGGCAATCCAGGGGCCAACACGCAAATGAAGCTTGCTGGAGCATGTCCCGGAAAAGTTGCTAGACTTTTCCGACGAGAACATACTCTAGCGGAGGCGATCGAGCGCTGGCCATTGCCTTTTTTCCTTTTTCGATTTCAGGGATCATTATTGCGGTCGCATTTCGATTCGCGCGCTTCAGTTTCTTCGTTCATGGCCGAAATTTCTCTATGAGACTCGCAAACACATGGAGCTTCGTCGGCGCAAGGCTTCGCGATCATAAAGCGCAATTGCGTTTCTGCCTGCGGCTGACGCTTGCCGGCCTTTTGGCCTTCGCCTTTGCGCAACTTTGGAGTTTTCCTCTGCGCGGACTTTGGGCCGTGCTGACCGCCGTGATCGTCACTCAGATGAGCGTTGGCGGCTCTTTGCAGGCGACCGCCGAATATGTGGTGGGCACGCTCGGCGGGGCGATCTATGCGAGCGCGGTCGCCGTGCTCGTTCCACATAATACGACGCCGGCGCTTGCCGCGGTTCTTGCGTTGAGCATCGGGCCGCTTGCTCTTTTGGCGGCGCTCAATCCCAGATTTCGCGTCGCGCCCTTCACTGCCGTGATCGTACTCCTGGTATCGAACGAGTTTCGACAGAGCCCGATCGAATCGGCCATCTATCGCGTGCTCGAAGTGCTGCTCGGCGGTGGCAGTGCGATTGTGGTGTCGCTGTTGATCTTACCGGAGCGGGCGCATGTGCGCGCGCTCGACGCCGCTGCGCGCATTCTCGATCGTTTGGCGCAAGTCCTGTCCGAGCTTTTGGCGGGCTTCACGCGCCAACTTGAGGCGAGCACGATTGCGCGTATTCAAAATGAGATCGGCGCTGCCGTTGCCGGATTCCAAGGCATCACGGCCGACGTTGAGCGCGAGCGCCTGGCTCATCTCGCGCCAGAGGTGGATCACGGACCATTGTCGCGGACGCTGCTGCGGCTGCGGCACGATTTTGTCATTCTCGGGCGTGCGGCCGTGGCACCTCTGCCCGATCCTTTCGCGCGGCGCCTTTCACCGCTGCTCATGCGCCTCGGCGAGAGCGCGGGCGACGATCTGCACAGTACCGTCGCCGCGCTTCTGTCGCGCCGCCCGCCGCCGTCGCTTGAAGCGGTGGATGCGGCCTTCGCGGCCTATGCTGCCGAATTCGCGGCGCTTCGCAAGGAAGGGATTACGCGCACGCTTGAAAGCCAGGAGGTCGAGCGCATCTTCGCACTCGGCTTCGCGCTGGAGCAATTGCATCGCAATCTGGCGGACCTGCAACGCTGTGCGATGGAGTCCGCGCGCTCCCCGAAGCAGAAGGGTCAGAAACGATAGGCTGAAGCTGAGGCGTACGATGGCTTGTCCTTGGCGCGGGCGAAGATTGGATGACATCAAGACGCAGAGGGCATAGGATAAATTAGATAGGTTGCGGCTCGCTCGTGACTGATGAAATAGAGCGCGTCAGCTTCTGGTGGCCGCGACCTTTCGAGCTCATTGTTCGGGAGGACTTGAAATGACAATCCGTAACCCCGTCGAATGGAGCGCCGACCAAGTCAGGC
>DAIESR010000039.1 GCA_027346205.1 Beijerinckiaceae bacterium | reverse complement strand
AAAAACTCGAGATTGAATGGAAATGGTCGGAGTGGCGGGATTCGAACCCACGACCCCTAGTCCCCCAGACTAGTGCGCTAACCGGGCTGCGCTACACTCCGACTATCGGTCTTATAGAGAAAGGCGTCGGCGACCGCAACGCGCCTGTCGCCACATCATCCACCACGTGCCGCATCGAGAATGCGGCTGCATTCGACGAGTTCCCCCAATATTTCTCGCAAGGATTCGTAATCGGCAGGCGCGAACGCGGACCTTGGCAAGGCGCCAAGCGCGACGGGCGTATTCTGAGCTTCGGTTCGTGGGATCGCCTGCGGCACCGCGCCGATATCTTCGGGATGCGCCTCATCGCGCGCCGTCGGCACGCCAAGGTCATCTCCGTCGGATTCCTCATCCTCATAATCAGGCTGCTCTTCCCACAGCCCGACGACAGCGGGTGGCGCAGCTCCTTCTCCACCATAGGACGCGGAGACGGTTCGGGCGCCCTGCTCCTTCAAAATCTTCTGGACACCCTTGATCGTATAGCCTTCGCCATAAAGAAGCTGGCGGATCGCGCGCAGAAGATCGATATCCTCCGGCCGGTAATAGCGACGACCACCACCGCGCTTCAACGGCCGGATTTGAACGAAGCGCGTCTCCCAGAAACGCAGGACATGCTGCGGCAACTCGAGATCCTGCGCGACCTCGCTGATCGTCCTGAACGCCTGGGCACTTTTCTCCATGCGCGATTCTCGTCCTTTACGAGCTCTGTCCTTGCCGAGATCCGCTTTGCGCGCAAACGGGGACGGTCATGTCAAGCCCGCCTCATTCCTCGTCGATCTTGCCCGCATGGGTATTGATCTTGGCCTTCAGCAAATTCGACGGTTTGAACACGAGGACGCGCCGTTCGGTGATCGGAACTTCCACTCCGGTCTTCGGATTACGTCCGAGACGCTCCCGTTTGTGGCGAATCACGAACGAGCCGAAGGAGGAGAGCTTGACCGCTTCGCCGGCGACAAGTTGGTCCATCACCTCGTCCAGCACCATTTCGACGAGAGCAGCCGATTCCTTTCGCGAAAGGCCGACTTGCTGATAGACCGCTTCAGCAAGATCAACGCGCGTCACGGTACGCGCCCGATCCTGCCCCTTGGACTCGGTCACTTTGAGTTGCTCGTCTTTGTCCGCAGCCATTGAAAAATCAGTTCCATTCATGCTGTTGCTCTATAAAGCTCTCGTTGGAAGAGAATTAAGAGAAGAAATCTATCCCTCCGGCAGCCATGTCGCGCCGATTACATCCAATTAAGTCAAATCAACTTTTCAATCAGGATACGCATCTGCCTGTATTTGCTCCGAAAAACCAATACTCTCGCGTGATGCGTGTCTGCCCAGCATTCTCCCTAGAGCGGCCACGACCAGCAATAGGTTCTCGCCGAAAAAATCCGAGCGGCACACGCATCACTTTATGTCAATAACCGGAAAACACTGTGGCAGGTCACAAACATGGCTTCACGGAAAAACAGCACCAGCGATGATGAAGATGAATCCGAACCAAGCTATCCGTAGCAATCCTCAGCGTCACGAGAGCTGTCCCGAAAAAGTTGATAGACATTTCCAATAGTTTAGACATTGGAGGGTATCTTTAGACATTGGACGTATCTGATATGCCAAAAGGACGAGACCAGAAGATCCACAGTGACGCTTAAGCTGTGCCAATATTTTACGATAACCCGGATATACCAATGGAGGGCTCTATTCCCGCTCAACTTTCGTACAAATAAAATGCCAAATCAATATCATCGGCGTCGAAGCACACAGATCATCGCAAATTTCATCGCAAATCAGCGACATCGGCGATCAAAGCACAAGCTCTGCCGTGTATTCTCCTCACCAGCGAATCAGGGCCGCCCCCCATGTGAAGCCGCCTCCCATGGCTTCGATCATCACGAGATCGCCGGGCTTGATGCGACCGTCATTGCGGGCGACACAAAGCGCGAGGGGCACAGATGCCGCCGACGTATTGCCGTGCAGATCGACCGTCGTCACCACTTTCTCGCTCGCTATGCCGAGCTTTTCAGCTGAAGCATCGATGATTCGCCGGTTCGCCTGATGCGGGACAAACCAATCGAGATCCTCCGCCGTCGTCCCGGTGCTCGCGAAAGCCGCTTGGACGACATCGGTCACCATCGAAACCGCATGGCGAAAGACTTCCCTTCCCTCCATCCTCAGATGGCCCGTTGTCCGGGTCGAAGACGGTCCGCCATCGACATAGAGCTTATCGCGATGGCGCCCGTCCGAACGCAGATGCGTGGTCAGCACGCCACGGTCGGCAGTGGTTCCATTGCCTTCGCGGGCCTCGAGAATTACGGCGCCGGCGCCATCGCCGAAGAGGACGCAAGTCGCGCGGTCGTTCCAATCGAGAATCCGCGAGAAGGTTTCGGCGCCGATCACCAGTGCCCGCCGATGCGAGCCGGAGACAAGGAATTTATCCGCTGTCGCCACCGCGAAGACGAAACCAGAGCAAACCGCCTGCAGATCGAAGGCGACCCCGCCCAGCATGCCGAGCCCCGCCTGGATCTGCGTCGCGACCGCGGGAAAAGTATAATCGGGCGTGGACGTGGCGACGATTACGAGATCGATGTCGTCGGCGTTCAGACCGGCATCGGCCAGCGCCGCGCGCGCGGCTTTGAGCCCAAGCGTCGAAGTTCGCTCCTCTTCCCCCGCGATGTGGCGCTGCCTTATGCCGGTGCGCTGCACAATCCATTCATCGGTGGTGTCCAAGGTTTTTTCGAGGTCGGCATTGCTCAGAATGCGCGACGGCAGATAACAGCCTAGCCCAACAATGACGGAGCGGAGCCTAGCATCGTGCGAAGATATCACTCGGGTAATCCGTTCCAATCCTTTGAAATGACCCAATTGTTGCCAGCGCAAGCAGTACGGGTCGGAATGCCGTCCCAGTCTCAGGAAGGCAAGGAAGCCGAAGAGGCAGCAGGAGGAAGATTGTGCGCGCCGGCCCGATCGGCAAGCGATTCCTGTATTTTTGTCAATAGCTTGTCTCGCACCATTTCATAGCCGATTTCGATCGCCCGCGCGGTGCCAACCGCATCCGACCCACCATGGCTCTTGATGACCACGCCATCGAGACCCAAAAAGACGCCACCATTGACCTTTCGCGGGTCCATCTTGGCCTCGAGCGCCTTGAAAGCACGCCGCGCCAAGAGATAGCCGAGCTTCGACCAGAGGCTGCCACACAGCGCCTGGCGCAGATAGGCGGCGATCTGCTTTGCAGTTCCTTCGGCGGTTTTCAAGGCAATGTTGCCGGCAAAGCCTTCCGTGACGACAACATCCACGGTTCCCTTGCCGATGTCATTGCCTTCGACGAAGCCGCGATAATCGAGCGTCGGCAAAGCCATTTCCCTCAGCATGCGTGATGCCGCCTTGACCTCTTCAAGTCCCTTGACCTCTTCGGTGCCAATATTCAAAAGGCCGACCGTCGGCCGCTCGACCCCGAAGACGATCCGCGCCATGGCAGAGCCCATGATCGCGAGATCCGCGAGGTGCTGGGCATCCGCTCCGATCGTCGCGCCGACATCCAATACGATCGATTCGCCGCGCAGCGTCGGCCAGATCGCCGCGATCGCCGGACGGTCGATATAGGGCGTCATATGCAGGCAAATTTTCACCATGGCCATCAATGCGCCGGTATTGCCGGCCGAAAAGGCCGCATCGGCTTCGCCCTTCTTCACCGCCTCGATCGCGAGCCACATGGAGGAAGTCCGCCGCCCCGTGCGCAGAGCTTGGCTCGGCTTGTCATCCATCCGGATCGCAACCTCCGCATGCCGCACCGTCGAGACCATAGCGAGCGCCGGATGGGCCGCGACAAGCGGTTTGACCCTGGCTTCATCGCCGAAAAATACGAAGGAGAGATCCCCATGGCGCGCGAGGGCAAGCGCCGCGCCGGGGACGATCACCTCGGGACCATGATCTCCCCCCATGGCATCGAGTGCGATCCGCACGGATGTCGTCATGTCGTGATCGCTCCTTTCCGCGGCTTCCAGAGCAGTTTCAGGCTTGGCGTCCACGCCAAACCGTTTCGAAACTGCTCTCATCAAGGATCTGGAGCATGTTTGCGCCGGCGAGGCGGCATTGGTTACTGCCGTTGTCTATGGCAAAGCGCGCCGCCCTGCAACGCAGTGCCGCCGCTCCACCGAAGAAATACACCAGTCGCGGCCGGAGACGAGATGCGGCCAGCGTATCGGTCACAAACGATCCTTGAGTTGGCGCAAGACACTGAAGGGCGTGGAGGCCGCGCCCTGCGCATCCCCACCGGACAGCTCTTCGAAGGTGACGCCGGGCTTTTTCGGATAAGGGTCAAGCCCCAGCGTCAAGAATTCGCTGGCGAGCACGCCAAGGTCGATCTTACCGTCGATGATCGGATCGGGCGGATCGCGCTCTTGCACTGCATCCTCGTCACCGATCAGAATGGCGGAGGATGCCGAAATTTCAGCGGCGGTCACTTCCGCGGGTGGTGCGAAATCGACGTCGATCGGTTCGACGACATAACTTTCGAAGGGCTCCAGGCTCACGACGCAGATCTGGGTGACCTTGGCATGAACCGCGCCGCGGACATTAAACCCACGGTCACCTTTCGGCATCACATGAAAATCCGCTTCGAGGCTCGAGATTTTCGGCAGGCCATCCGCAGCGGCGAGCGCCTGCAAGGTCGCGGCATCGGCACCGATGGAGATGTCGAGCCCGGCTTCCGGAACATCGGCGACATCGATCAGGTGAGAAAAGACCTTCGGCGAAGTACCAGTGCCCGGCATCGGCTTGGCAGTCATTTCGGCTCCTTGTGACTCTGTGCGGAAGGCCGTGGGAAAGGGATGGGTCCTGCAAGAAACTGCGAAAGCGGCGCCGCGCCGAGCGCAGCATCGACGCTGACGACATAATGCGCGAGCTGCTCCCCGTCGCGACGTCCGGCAAAAACATTTCTGGACAGTGCCTCGGACAGAGCATCGCATCCATTTGCCGAAGCCTCGTGATAGGCCTTGGCTCGGCCAAAAAAAGCTTCTGCCATCTCCTTCATCCGCTTTGGCACACGCGTGTCGGAAACGCCAATCTCCCGCAATGCAATATCAAAATGCCGAAACAAGGCATCGGCAAGCTCTTGGGCTATGTCTGGCCCTGGGGGCGGCAAATGCTCCAGCCGACGCAGAACCAGCACGGCATGCAGAACGACCAACTCGAAACGGCCTTCGAGCGTGTCCTCAACACCATAATCTGTGAACAAAAGCGGATCGCGCGCAGCAGCGATGATCTCGTTATGGAGCCGACCGATCAGTTTGCGATTGGCATTGCCCCGGAAAAGCCCGAAAATCATGGCGGTTATGACAATGTTCCGCGAATGCGGGAGAGGGTTGCGAGCTTGCTTTTCGCTTGGGCGGAGATTAGGCATCGCCTGCCCTGATGCGATCATCAATTCCGGTCGGTTCGATGTGTCATGCGGTTCATACCTTCGGAATGAGCGCATGTTTTGGAAGTTGAGATCGGATCTCGGCGAAAAAGTTGACGGAGCCTGTCTAAGACAGCGCAAATTCGTTGGAGCATGTCCGGATCGCAAAAGTCCAGCAACTTTTCCCGAACATGCTTGCAAAACTTTGGCGTCGGGCCAAAGCAAGATCAAAGGCCGGAGTTCCGCCGCATGAAACTGGATATTGCCGCCGCATTTCGCAAGAGCGCGACGGCTGCGCAAAGGCGCGGCGCTCTGCCGCTCGTTCTCGCCCTCAAACTCGGTTCGGCCGCTTGCCTCGCACTCGGCCTTTCGGGCTGTCTCGGCTATAATGGCGAGATCGTCCATGGCTATCAGATCGACCCGCGTCTGCTCGATCAGGTCAAGGTCGGCTCTTCCGCCGAGCAAGTCCTCGTCGTGATGGGCACGCCGTCGACCACATCGACCGTCGGCGGCAGCGCCTGGTATTACATCACCCAGGTGACCAGCCAGCCGCTCCAATTCATGAGCCCCAAGGTCGTCGACCAGCATGTCCTCGCCATCTATTTCGATAAGCAGAAGAAGGTAACGCGCATCGCCAATTACGGAATCAAGGACGGCAAGATCTTCGATTTCGTTTCACGCACCACGCCGACCGGCGGTGCTGATTCCTCAATCCTCAATGGCCTGTTCAGGAGCGCACTGAGTCTCGGTTGAGCAGGATGTGAAAGCTGGGCAGCCTGCGCGCCACGCTTCACGCGATGGAGCCAATCGCGATCGAGCGGCGGCAAGAGTTGCTCGTCGCGCGTATGCTTGCGAAAATTTTGCTGAGCTTGTGCATGGCCTTCCCCCGTTCACGCGCAACCAAAGGCGGCCGGAGCCGTTCCTCTTGTGACGCCTAGGGCAGCATCTTGCTGTTTGCGCCGACACGTGAAGTGACTTTGCGCACATATCGCGACGAAATCATCGTCGCATTGAGGCGGGTGAAACATTGCCGCGCCTTCGTGAAGACGCGCGGGATTTCGATCGAGTGGTAGCGGAAAGAAAATGGCCGGATCGCTCCGGCCATTCAACATATTTGCTATCGCGAGTTGCCTGCGCACTCGCCGATTCAATGTGCCAGAATTGCAAGCAGCAGCAGCGCAACGATATTGGTGATCTTGATCGCCGGATTGACCGCCGGGCCGGCCGTATCCTTATAGGGATCGCCGATCGTGTCGCCGGTCACCGAGGCCTTATGCGCCTCACTGCCCTTGAGATGTTTGACGCCGGCCTTATCGATTAAACCGTCCTCAAAGCTCTTCTTGGCATTGTCCCAGGCACCGCCGCCCGAGGTCATCGAGATCGCAACGAAAAGCCCGTTGACGATCACGCCGAGCAGCGAAGCGCCGAGCGCGGCG
Organism: Beijerinckiaceae bacterium; assembly: GCA_027346205.1. Taxonomy (GTDB): domain Bacteria; phylum Pseudomonadota; class Alphaproteobacteria; order Rhizobiales; family Beijerinckiaceae; genus Methylovirgula. Next base: position 2,597 of record DAIESR010000039.1, on the reverse strand, counting down.
AAGGCCGAGGCCTTCGAGCCGGAAATCAGAAGCACCCCGAAATAGGCGACGAGCGGCGCGAGCACCGGCAGCAGCGATGGGATAATCATCTCCTTGATCGCCGCCTTGGTCAGCATGTCGACGGCACGCCCATAGTCCGGCCGGTCCTTGCCCGCCATAATGCCCGGCTTTTCGCGAAACTGCCGGCGCACTTCCTCGACGACCGAGCCCGCGGCCCGGCCGACCGCCGTCATCGCAATGCCACCGAAGAGATAGGGAATGAGCCCGCCGAAGATCAGGCCCGCGACGACATAAGGATTGGAAAGCTCGAAGTTCACCGAGCCGACATTCTTGAAATAAGGCACGCCGGTGTCGACGAAATGCTTGATGTCATTCGTATAGGCGGCAAAGAGCACCAAGGCGCCGAGGCCGGCCGAGCCGATCGCATAGCCTTTGGTCACGGCCTTGGTCGTATTGCCGACCGCATCGAGCGCATCGGTGGAACGCCGTACTTCTTTCGCCAGACCCGCCATTTCGGCGATGCCGCCGGCGTTGTCGGTGACCGGGCCGAAGGCGTCGAGCGCGATAATCATGCCGGCGAGGCCGAGCATGGTCGTCACCGCGATCGCCGTGCCGAAAAGACCAGCGAGCTGATAGGTCGAGATAATACCGCCGACGATGACAAGCGCCGGCAGAGCCGTCGCTTCGAGCGATACGGCGAGACCCTGGATGACATTTGTGCCATGGCCGGTCACCGAAGCCTGAGCGATCGAGACCACCGGACGCTTGCCCGTGCCTGTATAATATTCAGTGATGACCACGATGAGGCCGGTGACGATCAATCCGACAAGCCCGCAGATGAAGAGATGCAGACCGGTCAATGCCACGCCATTAGCCGTGCCGATCGTGCCCCAGCCGATGGTGAATTGCGTCGCCACGGCAAGACCAACGATCGACAGAAGGCCCGTCGCGATCAGACCCTTATAGAGTGCCGCCATGATCGCATTGGTCGGACCGAGCTTGACGAAAAACGTGCCGGCAACCGAGGTGACAATACAAGCGGCGCAGATCGCTAGAGGATAGAGCATGGCTGAGGCGAGAATCGCCTGATCAGCGAAGAAGATCGAAGCGAGCACCATGGTCGCGACGACAGTCACCGCATAGGTCTCGAAAAGATCCGCCGCCATGCCGGCGCAATCGCCGACATTGTCGCCGACGTTATCGGCGATCGTCGCGGGATTGCGCGGATCATCCTCAGGAATGCCTGACTCGACCTTGCCGACGAGATCGGCACCGACATCGGCGCCCTTGGTGAATATGCCGCCGCCGAGACGCGCGAAGATCGAGATCAACGAAGCGCCGAAGCCAAGCGCGACCAGAGCATCGATGGTCTCACGGCTGTTCAGCGCATGACCCATGGGTCCAGTGAGAAGATAATAATAAACAGACACGCCGAGCAGAGCGAGGCCTGCGACCAGCATGCCCGTGACGGCACCGGCCTTGAAAGAAATGTCGAGCCCGGCTGCGAGCGATTGCGTCGCGGCTTGCGCGGTACGCACATTGGCGCGCACCGAAACATTCATGCCGATGAATCCGGCCGCGCCCGACAAAACAGCGCCGATGAGAAATCCGATAGCCACGGTCCAGGACAGCAGCAGACCGAGACCGACGAAGATAACGATGCCGACGAGGGCGATGGTCGTATATTGCCGTTTCAGATAGGCCTGCGCGCCTTCGGCGATCGCGCCGGCGATCTCTTGCATACGCAGGGAGCCGGCATCCGCCGTCAGAAGCTGCCGAGCCGTCACAATCCCATATGCGACGGCCACAAGACCGCCGAGAATAATCACCCAAATGGAATACATAGATTTCCGCCCTTCGTGATCTTTGCCACAGATCGGATCTCCGCCTCGACGAGGTCTAGAGCTTGTCCCGGAAAAGTTGATCGACTTTTCCGACAAAGGACATGCTCTATCTTTTCGAAATAGAGCCGATTTGTCCCGTCTATTTGGATCGCGAGGGATTCCGCATAGACGGGTCGGCTCTAGGATTGTCGATCGACCATCGAAGAGGGAATGCCCAAAATCCTGCCGCCGGCTTTATTTGCCTGTGGCCGCACCATAGGCGGAAATCGTCTCCTTTCGCAATCCGGCGCACCCAGTCACAAAGGCCTTGGTATCAGCGCATCGAAGGCGATGCCGATGCCAATTCGCATCTCAAAAATGCTGATAGGATAGAGAGGACAAGGCAAGCGGTCCGGCAGCCGTCTTGAAGAGCGGGAGTTCCGTACCGCGGCAGGCACACCCGATGGCGGTGACGATCACGCCAGCTGCGCGCGCAGCTGCTTCGAATGCCGGCGCATTGGCCGGTGCGACCGCGCAGAGAATCTCATAATCATCACCGCCCGAAAGGATCGGCACGATCAGCGACGGTTCTCGCGCAAGCGCCGCTTTCGCCGCATCGGAGAGCGGCACATCGGCGACGGCGATTTCGGCAGTCATGTCTGCCAGCCGCAGCATTTTCGCGAGATCGCCCGCAAGGCCATCCGACACATCCATGGCGGCATGCGCATGCGCCCGCAGAGCCTCACGCAAGGCGAGGCGAGGTTGCGGCAGAAG
>DAIESR010000026.1 GCA_027346205.1 Beijerinckiaceae bacterium | reverse complement strand
CATGTCAGTCTCGGCGACGCCGGAGCCACGCCGATCCCATCTGAGATCGCCGCTGCGTATTGTTCGGGCAAGGCCGCGGCTCTTCATCAGCATGGCCTGCGGCATTGTCGTCGGTTTCTTGCTGCCTGGACTATGGCGGGCGAACACCCGTCTGCTGATCGGCTGGAACGCCGGCGCTTTCCTCTATTTTATTTTGGCCGGCGGAATGATTGTCACGGCCTCGCATGAGTCGATCAGGCGAAGAGCCGTGATGCAGGATGAGGGGCGCTTCGTCATTCTCATCTTCACAACATTGGCGGCGGCGATGGCGATCGGCGCGATCGTCGCCCAACTCGGGACAGTCAAGGATCTGAAAGGCATCGTGAAAGACCTGCATATCGCGCTTGCGGCGGTCACGATCATCAGCGCCTGGACTTTGATCCATCTGATGTTCGCGCTGCATTATGCGCATGAATATGTGATCGAACGCACGGCGGGCAGCGCGAAGCCCGCTAAAGAGCGCGGCGGACTATCTTTTCCGGGGACGGAAACGCCGGACTATGTCGATTTTCTCTATTTCTCTTATGTGATCGGGGTTGCGTCGCAGACCGCCGATGTCGAAATTTCCTCGTCGGCGATGCGCCGTATCGCGCTCGTCCATTGCGTGCTCGCCTTTTTCTTCAACAGCGCGGTTCTGGCGCTGACAATCAATATTGCGGCGGGTCTGATCTGAGCGAGGCTAGAGCATCAGACCCGCAGGTGGGAACCGGCTGCGGGACAAATCTGATGCGAAGACAAAAGACAAGAGCGGCACCGCCGATTCTATCTGATCCTTCGCCGCTCTAGCTGGAGCGGCGCGCGCTCTGCATGCTAGATTGGCCAGAGCTTAACCGGCAAGGTCACAATCATGGGCATGAAAGAAACGGTCGCGCAGCTGGCCGGTTTGGAAGTCGAACTCATCAATCGCATCTGGGGATGCGTGAATGAGGAGGAAGACGCTTTCGAAGTCATTTCGCGGCAATTGGTCGAGAAGCCCGACGATGCCGATCTGCAGAATTTCATCAATCACGCCTTGACCGGCGTTCTGCTGGCCGTCGCCTATTTCCGTTTCCGGGAGACGATGAAGCCTTTTCTCTCGCCGGAGGAAATGGGCGCGGCATTCGCGAAGATGACCGAGGCCAAGACGCGCAATGTCATCGACCATTGGCATGCGCCGCCGGAGGGGCAGGCGGAGTGAGGCTCTGTTCGGCGCGGCTTATTCTGCCGCGCTCTGCGCCCCGCCGAAGCGGCGCTCGATATAATCCTGTACGATCACCTTGAATTCGGCGGCGATGCCTTCGCCGCGCAAGGTCATCGCCTTCTGTCCGTCGATGAAGACGGGGGCCGAAGGCATCTCGCCCGTGCCCGGCAGGGAGATGCCGATATCGGCATGTTTCGATTCGCCCGGCCCGTTCACGATGCAGCCCATGACCGCGACATTGAGCGTCTCGACGCCTGGATAGCGGGCGCGCCAATTCGGCATCTCGTCGCGAATATAGGTCTGGATATCGCGCGCCAATTCCTGGAACACGGTCGAGGTGGTGCGGCCGCAGCCGGGACAGGCGGCGACGAGCGGCACGAAAGTGCGCAAGCCCATGGTCTGCAGGATTTCCTGGCCGACCTTCACTTCAAGCGTGCGGTCGCCGCCGGGCTCCGGCGTCAGCGACACGCGGATCGTATCGCCAATGCCTTGCTGCAGCAGGATGCCGAGCGCGGCGGAAGAGGCGACGACGCCCTTCGTCCCCATGCCGGCCTCGGTGAGGCCGAGATGCAAAGCATAATCGCTGCGCCGCGCCAGCATGCGATAGACGGCGATCAGATGCTGCACGTCTGAGACTTTGGCGGAGAGGATGATGCGATCGCGCTTCAGGCCGAGTTCTTCCGCGCGTGCCGCCGAGAGAAGGGCTGATTGCACCATGGCTTCGCGCATGACGGCGGCAGCCTCGATCGGCTTATTGGAGCGGGCATTCTCATCCATCAGCGTGGTCAGAAGCTCTTGGTCGAGCGAGCCCCAATTGGCGCCGATGCGGACTGTTTTGCCATATTTGATGGCGAATTCGACGATCATCGAAAATTGCGTGTCGCGCTTGTCCTTGAAGCCGACATTGCCCGGATTGATCCGATATTTGGCAAGTGCTTCGGCGCAGGCCGGATGATCGGCGAGCAGCTTATGGCCAATATAATGGAAATCGCCGATGAGCGGCACGTCGCAGCCCATCTGGTCGAGCCGGTCGCGGATATGCGGCACGGCGGCGGCAGCCTCGGGGCGGTCGACGGTGATGCGGACGAGTTCCGACCCGGCGCGGGCGAGCGCCGCGACCTGGGCCGCTGTCCCTTCGATATCAGCCGTATCCGTATAGGTCATGGATTGGACGACGATGGGCGCACCGCCGCCGACCATAATGGCGCCGGCTCCACTCCCGACCTGTACGCCGACCGAGGCGCGGCGCGGCGAAGGCCCCGCCTCTATGGCCTCGGAACCAAGCGAAATACAGGGGGAGGGGGATGCCGACATGCGCGCTTTCTCGGGATTCGTGCTGGGAGCATGTTCCGTAAAAGTTGATCGACTTTTCCGAGTAGAACATGCTCCAGCTCTTTGATTTTGAGCGTTTTCTTATCGACCGCGCGATTCCACGCGGTCGGAAAACGCTCTAGGAGCGGAAGGAAGCTCCGCCGCCATGACCTTAGTATGACGGGAGCCGCTTTGTGGTGCTCAAAAACACGTGCGGCGTCAAGCGGCGGCGGGAAGGGGCGCTTTTTCCGGTAAACGCAGGGCTATCCGGGGAAAGTCTTTCTCT
>DAIESR010000009.1 GCA_027346205.1 Beijerinckiaceae bacterium | reverse complement strand
GCCAACGCGGCGGATTGTTCGGAAGGTTGGCGACGACCAGCTTATGGAAGGTCGGCTTCGAGCGTGCATTCGAATGCTTGCCACCGACCCAAACAGCGATCTTGGTCGAATCCGCGCCATTGATCTGCATGGGCGGGCATGGCGGATAGCAAGCGCCACAGCACACGCATTTCTGTTCGTCGACTTCGAGCGAAGGCTTGCCCTCGACCATCGCGGGGCGGATAGCAGCGACTGGACACCGCGCCACGACCGCCGGTCGTTCGCAGACTTTGGAAACCAGATCGTGATTGATCTTCGGTGGCTTGGTATATTGCACATTGATCGAGATGTCGCCCTGACCGCCGCAATTGATCTGGCAGCAGGACGTCGTAATGCGCGTGCGATTCGGCATCTCCTCGGTGATGAACTCCTGGTACATCATGTCCATGAGGCTCTTGACGACGCCGGAGGCATCGGTGCCCGGGATGTCGCAATGCAGCCAACCCTGCGTATGCGAAATCATCGACACGGAATTGCCAGTCCCACCGATCGGGAATCCAGCCCCTTGGAGCGCGTCGATCAGCGGCTGCACCTTATCGACCGAGCCCACCATGAACTCGATATTGCTGCGCGTCGTGAAGCGGACGTGGCCTTCGGCGAACTGATCGGCAATGTCGCAAAGCTTGCGGATGGTGAAGACATCCATCTGACGCTGCGTGCCGGCACGCACAGTCCAAATTTCATCGCCGCTCTTGGCGACATGATGGAGGACACCGGGACGCGGCCGATCATGCCACGCCCATGCGCCATAATTCTTGATCATCAAAGGATGCATATATTGGAAAGGATCAGGCACCCCCGTCTCATCGGGCCGGCGCAGCTGAACTGCGGTATTCATCTATCAAACCTCCCACGATCTTTTATGCCGACATCAACCGTGGCGCCCCATTCTGCGAGGGTCGCCACGGCCTATCGGTTAGCTCACTCCGCGGCGATATCGAGTCCCGCTTCGCGCGCCTTGCGTTCGAAATATTTTTCGGCTTCGTCGGTGAAGTCATCCGTCCGGACATAGCAGGATGTGCGCGGATGATTGACCATGTTCGGATCCGGTTCGATGCCGATTGCCTCCAGGAACGACGGCAGGCCAATACGATCCATGGTTTCACCGACGCGCTCATGCTCCAGCGCATTGTCCGCGAAGAAGTCGAGCATACGCCGCGCCAAGGCGACAAGGTTTTCGTAATCCTCGTCGCTCTCGAGCTTGATGAACGGAATGATCATCGTGCCCATGAGGTCGCCGACCTTCAAGGCGCGCTTGCCGCCCATGAGAATCGAGGCACCGCGGTCGTCGCCGGGCGCCAGAGCCTTGTTCATGACATTGATGCAATGCATGCAGCGCACGCATGATTTATTGTCGACATCAAGCGTATCGTCGTCATTGAGGCTCAGTGCGCGCGTCGGGCACATCGCAATGACGCTGTCGATCGTGTATTTGCGGCCCGCCTGCGCGACATAGGCCTTCACTTCTTCCTGGTTGACCTTCATATCGTCGCGCCAAGTGCCGATGACGGCAAAATCGGCGCGATGGACCGCGTTGACGCAATCATTGCCACAACCGGAGAACTTGAACTTGAACTTATAGGGCAGCGCCGGCCGATGCATTTCGTCGAGAAATTCATTGATGACGCTGCGATGCGCCTTCACCTCGTCGTAGCAGGACATTTCGCAGCGCGCATGTCCAACGCAGCTCATCGACGTCCGCAGTGCCGGACCAGCGCCGCCGAGGTCGAAACCGACTTCGTTCAGCTCGTCGAAGGCCTTTTGGACATTCTCCGTCGTACACCCCTGGAACATGATATCGCCGCTCTGGCCGTGGAAAGCGATCAAGCCCGAGCCATGGCGTTCCCAGATGTCGCAAAGCTTGCGCAAAATGTCGGTGTCGTAATGCATGCCCGCCGGCGGCTGAACGCGCAGCGTATGAAATTCTTTCGAAGCAGGGTATTGGCTCGCGACTTCCGAAAACCGCGGAATGACGCCGCCGCCATAACCGAATACGGAAACCGTGCCGCCCTTCCAGTAGCCGAGCCGCTCTTCATAGGAATGCTCGAGCTGGCCAAGCAAATCATTCATCATCGGCGCATATTGCTGGTCGCCGGCATCACGCAGACGCTTCAAGCCCGTCACAAAGCTCGGCCACGGTCCAGACTCGAGTTCGTCGAGCATCGGGGTCGGATGATGCGCGCGCGGAGCGTCACCCTTATGTGCATCAGCTTTAATTTCGTCATGCGACATGTGCCCGTCTCCTTCTGTCGATTCGTCGCACTTTTCGCGGGCGACCGACGATTCCTCCAGATATGCGCCAACGGCGGCGCATGGCCTTGGTTCCATAGAGGCGTCTGCCGGCCCAGCGGTCAGACGCAGATTCGCTCATCCGCTGACCGTGACCGGCCGGCGACCTCGATAGGCATGGATGTGAGGATATTCGGCCGCATTCGAGCGACGATCTCCTCCCTGACATGCGCTCACTGGCGCTTTTTTTTGGCTACCGATCCCCGGCCTTTGACCTTGAGGTACGGTTCATTTTGGTCATGATGTCACACTCACACAGAAATATCAATACATACGTATGTGCGAATATTAGATTCATGAAAAACTATGTATTACCAAAGACGTCTCCCACCGGGAACGCCCATTTTTTTGCGCCCGAAAATGCCCATTTTTTTGTGTCGAGAACAAGGCTCGGCGACCCTGTCTCAAGATGGGTTGCACCTTCCATTCCGTAAGATTTCGATGCTAACGTGCATGAACAACAATATCAAAATATATAGGGTTTCACACTTATAGGCCAGATCGAGGCGTAAAGAAACCCTCGGCTGCGACGGAGGCAGGGCAAATCGGGTGAAAAGTCCGCTCATGGTGAGGAGGCCGCCATAGGGCGTCGTGCAGCGACGGGCTGTCGCGGCCGTCTGGATAAGGGCG
>DAIESR010000008.1 GCA_027346205.1 Beijerinckiaceae bacterium | reverse complement strand
GCAAATCGGCTCTGCATCAAACAATGAGAGCATGTCCCCATCAATGAGACATCGGATATATCCGATGTCTAAAATAATGGAAAAGTCTATCGACTTTTCCGGGACATGCTCTAGCCGGATTTGTTTCCGTCTTTCGGGCCGCGCATTTTTCTCACCGTAGTCAGCAAGGCATGGGTCCGCTTCTGTCGTCTGACCTTTTGGTGGATGCGCTCGTCGCCACGTCCAGTATCACCGCCTTCGAGCTGTTGCTTGACACGGCGCAAGATCTCACTGGTATAGGCGCGAATCCGCGGAGTAACCAACGGCGTCAAGAGCATCGCAACCAATCGGTTTGGAAAGCTGTACTCTATAGTGATGGAAACCTTGGTGCCGCCCGGGATCGAGGCAAGAGAGTAAGCGCCGGCATTGGCAAAGCCCTTGATTGAACGCCAAGCGATGTGCGTTGGGCGTGCATAATCCGTAACCACGGAGTCCCAATCTAAGGTTATCCCGGCAGCTTGGGCAGTCCAGTGATATGTCTTTGAGCCGATCTGCCGTACTTCTTTGAGCACGGTCGCGTAGCGCGGGAACTCTTCAATTCGCGAGATGAGATCGAACACGGTTTCGATATTCTCGTCGATCGTCACGGTTTCGTTAATAACCGGCATGAAGTTACGCCGCCCATCGTAGATCGAAGCTAGGGCCGATAGGCGCCGTGCCTGTAGTCATCCTTCGTAATGACAAAGACGTCCAACTGTTGGCAGCATTCGCTACAACCCGATCAGTTCCGCATGCACGCCTTGGTCGAGAACGACTTGAAGCAATTCCTGTGAGGTCACCGCATCTGGGTTGTATTCGATGATCATTAGATGTGGCTTCTCGTCGTGGTGAGCCACGGCCATAACTCCGTTGTGTCCCCTTACGGTGTCCGCGATCTTAGTGCGGCGTTCATGGCCTACCGTCTCGTCAATGTGCATCGTGACATCTGCCATTTCCATCGTTCCCGCTCCTTCTTATTAGCGCTTTTCCTCCACCTCAATGGCCGGCTTTTTCTCGGCCGTTGACAGAATGGGGAGGATTTTCTCGCGTGAACGCAACTTAATATCTTCCTACCCGCATCAATTGATCCATATCATTGTTCCCCGCAGGAGGCAGATTAAGAAAAATCCTGTGCCAGCGCGCAGCCGGCGACCAACAATATGCGCCGATGATGAATGATCTGCTGGGTCAGAACGGCGATATCATGCGATAGTTCTCACTCGGGAGAAATGAAGTGGAAAGCATGACCGCATATCACGTTGACGGACTCGTCGCTGAACACGACGAAGAAGGCTATCTGAAAGACATCGGCGTCTGGAACGAAGAACTCGCGAAGCTGATCGCCAAAGCCGAAAACATAGAGATGACCCCGGAGCACTGGGAGGTCGTGAATTTCCTACGCGACTATTATGAAGAATATCAGGTCGCTCCGGCGGTGCGAATTCTCGTCAAAGAGATGACGAAGAAGTTCGGCAAGGAAAAGGGCGATCAGAAAGCGCTCTATGCGCTCTTCCCTTATGGTCCTGCGAAGCAGGCGTGCAAGATCGCCGGCCTGCCGAAGCCGACTGGCTGCGTCTGACGATAGAGCCAAAGGTCCAACAGGGTCGATAAAGAGCCCGCGGACAAGGAAGAAGTGAATGCTGACTACGATTTTCGCGCTGTCATTCTATGCGGCATTTGCTGACGACCGCCATCCGCTATGGTCGAATCGACGCCGAGACGATCGATCATTTCCTCGCCGGCTCGCCTGAGGATAAGCATCCGAAGGTCGATGTTCACCAGTTCAACCTTCTGGCTGAACTGCATGCCCGTCATCTCGATCCGGCGCCTTACGACCATACGCAGACGCGGGGCACGTCAGGCGGTATGTTCACGGTGCATAATTATGAGGATCGTGGCGCAGCACGGATCATCCCGCACAGTGATCTGTTCAAGGGCCAATTCGGCTATGTCGCGCGCAGCAAGCGCCATGAGCGGCACATTGAGGCCGATCAGGTTCTCGGAGGTGGCGCGAAGCTCCTCGTTCCTTTCATTGACCTCGCCGCATGATGCGCTAATCTCGTCACGCTCAATATCGCGCCAAAATCAATTCCAACACAAATCATGACGGCAGCATCCATGAGCTGGGTTCATATTCGTCGCTCCCGTCGGCAATCCCCCCGAACCATCCTCGCAAGCATCCTCATGCCTGCGTTCAGAGCACGTAAGACTATCGCAAAAGCAGTATCAAGTGTGATTGTGCAGACTCTTCGCTCGTGGGAACTTTTGGTCATCACAGACGACGAAAACGACTATTCGTCACTGATCAAGAAAGAGGGCCTCTACGACAGCCGAATACACTTTTTGAGAAGTCGCGCAGTTGCTAGCGGTCCATCAGCCGCTCTGAACATGGGGCGCGAGTCGGCGCGTGGGCTTGTGGTTACACGACTTGACGCAGATGACTGGTATGAACCCGAGCGGCTCGCGACCCTCGTGCCTATTGCGCTCCGTCACGGAGTCGCAGCGGACAATGTGGTTGCGTTCGATGACCGCAAGAGGCGAGAGATCGGACCATGGCTCCGAACATCGCGACCCGTCATCAACGTGGATGCCTTCAATATAATGGTAGCGCCTATACCGTGCCTTCTCGTCTTCCGGCACGATATTCTGCCCAAGTGGGATGAGGACCTGACGTTCGCCGAGGATGTCATCTTCAACGCGCGCGCGTTCGAACACGTGGAGACCGTTCCCGTCGTCACGGATTGTCTATGGCACTATCGAATACGTAATGAGTCGCTCTCGCATTCGGCCAATCTCCATAACGTCGCAGACGCAGTCTACGCTCAATTGCTGGAGGAGTACGACACAAACCAACTGCGACTAAATAATCCGCGAGTTCAAAGAATCCTTCGATACGCGCTGATCTACAAGCGATCACTTAATCGAGCATTTTGCAGTGCCTATTCCCGTGATCCAACGATCAGTTTTCAGGAATTCGTGTTGGGACAGCGAGAAGCTCGTTAGGCGCATCGGAAGTGTCACGAACCTCGACATTGACTTCTCATCGGTACTCTCTTTTTTATTCGGCGCCTGGTTCGCGACCGAGATCGCGCCGGCTCATACCAGCGGCGTTAAAGGTTGACCTTTGCCCAGTCACGGATTGTTATCGAAGCGATACGGCCGTGGTCGTTGGCAAAGAACATCCATGCCTCAGATACTTTGTTGAAGGTGTCGTCGTCGCTATCGTAGGAGTATTGGCGAGTCTGTTGCCGCGCAGATAGGCTCAGATGCTCTCGACGGGGTTGACTTCGGGCGACCGCGAACGGGATTGGCTTCCGCGTAGATCCTGGCCAGCTCGATCTTCTCGGCATCGAGCCCTGGATAGGCCTTCAGGATGCACTCGATCGGCAAGCCTGTCGCAGCTTCCGTTCGGAATATATATTTCAGCCCCGCGTTTCAAATAACCCGCGTTCCTCACCGAATACTTACCTTGAAGCTGCCGGCCGCATTCAATCATCCGACTACATCTTGACGAGGCTGCCCGCGTCCAGGAAATCACTGATCACGCGAGGCTCCCCGCTAGGGACTCATCCAGCGGTGGCACAGAGGATTATCCAGGGTGCCCGGTCGCGATTATCTCGTTGATCTCTGTCGGCTTCGTCGTAATCTCCAAGAAGCCGGATATCCCCTCGTGAGGCCGTGGCGCACGACAGGCTCCACCTAGGCCTTCCGCCTGGGGATGCCAAGCACGGTGAACAATCGATGATCATTGATCTTGACGACGCTGGCTTCGGCCACAAATTTCCCCCTGCCGACGCGGAGCGCGAGGACATTAAGCGCGAGCTCATCGCCAGCATGGTCCAGCAAATGGGGCGCGACCCAGCCTTTGCGTCGAAGCAGGATTGGTTTTTTGCTTTGGCCTATTTCCTGCGTGGTCGCCTGAGTGCAGCGCGCATTCGCACTTGGCGTCGCAATTTGAACCAAGGCGCGAAGTGGGTTTATTATTTTTCGCTCGAATTCCTTCCCGGGCGCTTGCTCAAGACGTGCCTGCTTTCCCAGGGACTCTACGAAAACTGCCGCCAAGCCTTGGCCGATTTCGACGTCGACCTCGAAGTCCTTTTGAACTTCGAGACCGAGGCGGCGCTCGGCAATGGCGGGCTTGGGCGGCTAGGCGCTTGCCTGCTCGAATCGATGGCGACCATGCACTACGCTGGCATCGGCTACGGCATCCGCTACGAATATGGAATGTTTCGGCAAAAGATTGAAGGCGGCAAACAGGTAGAACACCCTGAAAATTGGCTCAAATACGCAAATCCATGGGAGTTCAATCGTCCCAATGTCACCTATGTCATTCACTTCAAGGGCCGCGTAACCCAAGTGAATGATTGGCGCGGCGAGATGGTCTGCCATTGGTCTGATACCGACGACATATTGGCCACGGCCTATGACATTCCCGTCATCGGTTATGGAAACGACCATGTTAGCGCGATCCGCCTCTGGTCCGCGAAGGCGACAAATGATTTCAACCTGAGCTACTTCAACCGTGGCAACTATATTGAAGCGGTCGAGGAGAAAAGCGAAACCGAGACGCTATCCAAAGTGCTTTACCCGAGCGATTCCACGAGCATGGGTCGTGTCTTACGGCTGAAGCAGGAATATTTTCTGGTGAGTGCGTCGCTTCAGGATATCCTGAGCCGTTTCCACAAGAGATATTCGTCGCTCGATCAGCTCCCCGACACTGTGGCGATCCAGCTCAATGACACCCATCCGGCGCTAGCGATCCCGGAATTGATGCGCATCCTTGTCGATCACTACCGGCTGGACTGGGATCGCGCGTGGAGCATCACCGTGCGCACGATTTCCTTCACCAATCACACGCTCTTGGGCGAGGCGTTGGAAACCTGGGCCGTGGAGTTCTTGCAGACAATACTTCCGAGACATCTGCAGATCATTTACGAAATCAATCATCGTTTCCTGCGTGATGTCATGCATCACCACCCAGGAAATGTGGACCTCATGCGCAGGATGTCGTTGATCGACGAAAATGCGCCGCGCTCCGTCCGCATGGCGCATTTAGCTATTGTCGGGAGCCACAAGGTCAATGGCGTCGCGCAGATGCATACGGAGATCATGCGAAATACGATATTCAAAGACTTCGACGATCTTTTTCCAGATCGGATCGTCAACATAACAAACGGCATGTCGCACAGGCGATGGCTGAACGAGGCCAATCAGCCTCTCGCGCGGCTGATCACTTCCCGCATTTCCGACAAATGGATTTGCAATCTCGAATATCTTCGAGAACTGGAGCCTCTCGCCGACGACGAGGCCTTTCAGGTCGAATTCCGCGCAACGAAACAAGCCAACAAGCACAGGCTGGCGCTTCTGATCGAGGAGCGGGCCGGCGTGCTCGTCGATCAAGAATCCTTATTCGATGTACATATCAAGCGCATCCATGAATATAAGCGTCAGTTGCTCAACATTCTACAAGCGATAGCGCGATATAATCGCATCCGTCAGATGCCCGACGAAGAGATCCAGCCGCGGACGATCATTTTCGCCGGCAAGGCGGCACCAGGCTATGATATGGCGAAGCGGATCATAGAGCTCATCAATTTTGTCGCCGATATCATCAATAACGACCCAACCGTGGACGGGCTGCTCAAGATCGTGTTCATTCCGAACTACGATGTCCAAACCGCCGAGGACATTATTCCCGCTGCCGATCTGTCTCAGCAAATCTCTATGGCAGGCACAGAGGCCTCCGGCACGGGTAATATGAAGCTGGCGCTGAACGGAGCATTGACGATCGCTACCCATGACGGAGCCAACGACGAGATTGCAGAGGCCGTCGGTCGCGAAAATATTTTCATGTTCGGTCACACCGCCAAGCAGATTCAGCATCTCAAGCTCGACGGATATGATCCGGCTGCGATTTACGAAACGAATACCGAGCTGCGGCAGGTCCTCGATATGATCCGCGACGGATATTTCTCGCCGGCGCAGCCGGATTTGTTCGCCCCCATCTTCAACGCTCTCGTCCGACAAGGCGATCATTACATGCTGCTTGCGGACTTTCAGTCCTATTTAGCGTGCCAGGGCCATGTCGATTCCGTTTTTGGCGACCCGCAGGATTGGACCAGCAAAGCCATTCGCAATGTCGCCAGCATAGGCCGTTTCTCCTCCGATCGATCGGTTCGCGAATATGCCGCGACCGTGTGGGGTGCCGCGCCCATAATCGGAGAGACAAACAATGAAGCGAAGGCGCGTGTCTAAGCGTTTCGGGTGGAACCGCGTCCCCATTCGGCGCAGCTTCGTGCGACCGCCGTGAGAACCTCCAGGAAGCTTGGATCGTCGAGAGCGACCGAGAGCTTGCGCCGCCAATTTGGATATTCATAGACTGTCCCCGGCATATTGAGCTGGTCAGGCTCGGCGAGGAGATCATCTAGCTGAGCGAAGAATAACTTCGCCGACGAGGCCGCGAGAAAGGCGTGCACGGCGTGAAGAAACGGTGCCGGGTCTCGGCTGTCGTCCTCGTGGGCCGAAGCAATCGGAAAGCCGGCCTGAGCAAGGGCCTCCAGCAGGCGCTGGCAATCGCCTTGTCGCTCCGCCAGCAAGGCGTGCGCGGCAGCTTCCGTATATATGCCGAGCTGTCGCCTGACCTTGATGTCTTCCCCACGCAGATAGCCGACAAGCGTCGGCAAGTCATGCGTCGAGGCGCTGGCCGCAACCTCTAGAGGATATTCGTAAGGAGCCTTGAAGCGGCCATCACCTGCACGCTCGAAATAAAGGACGGCGCAACCGAATATCGCCTTTTCGCGCATGCGGTCACGAAATCCCTCGGGAACCGTTCCAAGATCTTCGCCGATCACCATGCAGGAATTGCGGTGACTTTCGAGCGCGAGAATCGCGGTCATCTCGTCGAGCGGGAGGTTGATGTAGCAACCCTGGCTCGGGCGCTCGCCGAGGGGCACCATGAATTGGCGCTGCAGGCCGATGACGTGATCGATACGCAGGCCTCCAGCATGGCGCATATTGGCGCGCAGCATTGCTATAAAGGGTGAATAATCGCGCCGCAGTGCCAATGGATGGAGCGGAACGACGCCCCAATCCTGGCCATCTGGATGGAAATCATCCGGTGGCGCACCGCATCGCAAGCCCAATGCAAATGCTTTTGGGAGCATCCATGCGTCAGCGCCATCCGGATTGGTTCCCAAGGCGAGATCGCGCACGAGCCAGCTCGAGCGGACTGCCTGCATCGTCTGGTCCGCTACCGCCCTCAACTGATGATCGGCGAGATATTGCAGATATTTGTGGAACGCGACGCGGTCCGATCGCTCGCGGACGATGCGTGCCACCGCCGCTCCGTCTGGGTCACGATAAGGCCCCTGCCTTTGAGACCATGGAACAGTTTCGGCCGCGCTGTCGCGATGCAATTCGTCGAGAACGGAGAATGCGGCGAAGCTCTGAAGTGCTGCTCCCCTCTCTCCGACGAAGCGATGGAAGTCCGCGATCTCATGTTGCGTTTCGTCACCATGCGCATGCCGGTGTTGAAACTGGGCGAAGAGGGCTTCGAAAGCTTTGAGCTTGGCAGCCCAGACATTCGGATAATCGACCATCTTCACATTGCGCAGAGACGTGAGCGTTGCCGTGCTCACATGAGCCTCGGCGCATTCGGAAAACCCCGGCACGATGGTCGCGTCGATATAGATTGGATTGAGGAACAGCCGGCTCGAAGGCGCATAAGGGCTAGCCTCCGCAGGACGCAGCGGAAACAGGGCGTGGAATGGATTCGTCGCCACCGCCGCGGCGCCTAATTCGCCGGCCAGCCGGCACAGCCTGGCAAGATCGCTGAAATCTCCGACGCCCCAGTTGCGATTCGATCTCAGCGTATAAAGATGCGCCGAGACTCCCCATCCTCGCCCGCCCTCTTCGTCGAATTGGGCAGGCACGTAACAGCGTGGCGGCGCCATCACCAATATGGTCTCGGCCGCGCGCCTTCCGATGATAGCAAGACGATGATAGCCGGTCGGGATCGGCCGCCGGATCTCCAGACGACGCTGCTCGATTCGCCGGCCGGCGATGTCGCGGGCGGCCAACAGAGGAAGATCCTCCGGCCGATAGCTGCCATGCATGATTTCGCCGTCCTCCAGGACGACTTGCCAACCCCAGTGATCAGAGGCCTCTTCGGCCGGCGAAAAAAGGTCGAGCGCGAAGCCTGCCGCTCGCGATGTCCTCACCGTGAAGGGGGCGAGCCCTTCGCGCCACGGCTCCTCTTCTATCGCGCGCACCGCGGCTTCAAGAGCTGCGGTCGAACGGACATCAAATCCCAACGCCGCCAAAATGCGCGCCTTCGTATCGATAGAGGTCTCGTGTCGACATCCAAATATGTCGAAATAGGCTGGCTCGATACCCATGAGGCCCGCCAGTCGAGACAGAAGATTTTCCTGGTCTGCCCCTATCATGATTGCTTGCTCCTCAGCGTCGTTCGGCGAGGAGGACGAGACATCTTGCATCGAGTGGCCAAGCAGCCTCGGCGGTGATCTCGGTATCGGCGATACCGGTCGGCAAGGTCGTGTCGAGCAGGCACAGCCAAGGGCCGCCTCGCGCCATAGGCAAGGCGAACTCCGACGGCTCCGGCCCGGCGTTGAATATCAAGACATAACGCCGGTCGCGTGCGCGAGAATCAGCTCCGCAAAGAATGCAGCCGAAGGTACGCCGATCTGCGTTTCTCCAATCGGCTGTATGCATTTCCGCCCCATCGGGCCGCAGCCAGACGATATCAGGAAACTCGGATGGCGGAACGGCCTTGCCGCTCAGGAACAAGTCGCGACGGAAGACCGCGTGCTCGCGCCGCAGCGCAATGGCTCGCCGAACGAAACTGTAAAACGCCGCATCGTCGGCGCCCAGTGATCTCCAATCGAGCCAGCTCGTCTCATTGTCCTGGCAATAGGCGTTGTTATTGCCGCCCTGGCTCCGCCCGAGTTCGTCGCCGGCGAGGATCATTGGGACTCCGAGCGACAAAAGCAGCGTCGCAAGCAGGTTGCGTTTTTGGCGAAGGCGCAACGCGCGTACGGAGATGTCGTCGGTCGGTCCTTCGATGCCGCAATTCCAGCTGAAATTCTCATCGGGTCCGTCGAGATTGGCCTCGTCATTAGCCAGGTTGTGTTTTTCATTGTAGCTGACGACGTCCTGCAGCGTGAATCCATCATGCGCAGTGACGTAATTGATGTTGGCCAAAGTGCCCCTCTTGCGCATCAGGTCGCTCGAGCCGGTCAATCGTGTCGCCAGATCGGCCACTTGACCGGGATCGCCGCGCCAGTAACGGCGGACAGTGTCTCGAAACTGGTCGTTCCACTGTGCCCAGGGATGCGGGAACTGACCAAGCCTGTAGCCGCCGGGTCCGGCGTCCCAGGGTTCTGCGATGAGCTTCAGAGGCGACAAAAGCGGATCATTGGCTATGGCGGAAAGAATCA
>DAIESR010000125.1 GCA_027346205.1 Beijerinckiaceae bacterium | reverse complement strand
CATTCAGGCGGTCGGACTTGGCGCGGCTCTTGATTACATGCGCTCAATAGGCCGGGCGAAGATCCACGCCCATGAGATGGCGTTGAGTGAATATGCGCACGAGGTTGTTTCGCGCATCAATTCGGTCAAGATCTTCGGCCGAGCGAAGGATAAGGGCGCAATCCTGTCCTTCGAAATGAAAAATGCGCATGCCCATGACGTTGCGACGATCATTGACCGTTCGGGCGTCGCGGTGCGGGCCGGCACGCATTGCGCGCAGCCGCTGCTCACCAGATTTGGTGTGACCTCGACATGTAGGGCGTCTTTCGCAGTCTATAATACATTCGAGGAAGTCGACAAACTCGCTGAAGCCTTGCGCAAAGCGGAAGGTCTCTTCGCCTGAACAGGAGCCCGTCATGGCCGAAATGGACACTCTGGAAGCTCAAGAAGCTGTGCCGAACGCGCCGCAATGGATCTTCTCGTCGGATGTGCTGCAAGCTGAGCGCGATCGCCTGATCGGCGATATGGTTGCAGCTTTCAAGACGATCTTCGATCCGGAAATTCCCTGCGACATCTATGAATTGGGTCTCATCTATAAGGTCGATGTCGACGAGAATCGGCTGATCCGGGTCGAAATGACACTGACCGCGCCGGGTTGCCCAGTTGCCGGCGAAATCACCCGCTCGGTTGAAACGGCGATCGGCACGGTGCCCGGCACGCTTGGCGTCATCGTCAGCATCGTTTTTGAGCCGCCGTGGGATCAGGCGCGCATGTCGGATGAGGCGCGTGTCTCGCTCGATATGCTGTGAGGGGCGCTCTCGTCCTTCCCCCCTCGCAAGTCGGCTGTTGCTGACTTGCGCATTGAAATGCCCAACTCGGGCCTATCCGAGTTGGGTTGGGGAAAGTGTCGGCAGCCGACGGATGGGGGAGCTGGGATCTGTTTTTGGCATGAAGGGCATGACCCAACCCGGCCGCTGCGCGGCCACTTTTCCCTGAAGGGGAGGGATTAGCCGCTGATGATCGCGGCTGTATTCTCCCCCGCCGCTCCGAACCACTCCGCCAAATGATCGCTCAGCGCACGCAGCCGAGCCGGTGCGGGACCGCCTGCCGGGCGTAGGAGATGGATTCCAGCCTCCGGCATGGGATAGCTTTCCAAAAGCCGCATTAATTCTCCTCGCGCCAAAGCATCCTCGACGAGAAAATCTGGAAGCGCGGCGATGCCGAGTCCGGCGAGTGCGGCGGTGCGCAGCACCTCACCATTGTCGGCTCTGAAACGCCCGTTTGGCCTTATGCTGAGCCATTTTCGGCCGCTGCGAAATTGCCATGTCTCCCGAGAAGTGTCGCGCGAGCCACCTGAATAGATCAGGCATTCATGGCTTGTGAGGGCCTGCGGGTTTTCCGGCGCTCCGTGGCTTGCGAGATAGGCGGGGCTCGCGACGAGAAGCGACTGGACAGAGCCGAGGCGCCGCGCGATCAGGCTCATATCCGGCAAGTTTCCAATTCGTAGGGCGGTATCGAAGCCTTCGGCGACGAGATCGACGAAACGGTCGCTGACGGAGAGATCGATCGTCACGCGCGGATGTTGCGCCGAGAAGGTGGCGATTGCCGGCGCGAGCCGCGCAATGCCGAATGACAAAGGCATGGCGAGACGCAAGGTGCCCGCGATCGCGTGTTCACCTGAGGTGACCGCCTCGCGCGCGGCATCCAACTGGTTCAAAATCTCGGCGCAGCGTGTCTTGAATTCGAGGCCTGCTTCGGTCGGCGCGATGCCGCGCGTCGTGCGGTTCAAGAGCCTGACGCCGAGATCGGCTTCGAGCCGCGCCACGCGGCGGCTGACGATCGACTTGGAGAGGCCGAGCCGCGCGGCCGCGCGGCTGAAGCCGCCCGCCTCGACGACTCGGACGAAGGCCAGCACATCTTCCAGGTTTTGCATCGGTGTCAGCCTATTGTTCCAAAATACGCAACAATATTGTTCCCATAGCAGCAATAGGCATCAAGATCTGAAACGTCTATCTTTTCCCCAAGAGGCAAAGGAGGCAGCCATGAAAGCAGAGAGCTTAGGCAGTCAGGGCGCAGCTGAGGATGCGGGTCGGGGCTCGCGCCATCTCACATCTGTCGTCACGGGGATGGCCACATCGGATGGCGCGGGCGTGAAGCTCACCCGCATCATCGGTCAGCCGGCATTACCGGACCTCGATCCTTTTCTGATGCTCGACGAGTTCAACTCCGACGATCCGAAGGCCTATATCGCCGGATTTCCGGATCATCCGCATCGCGGTTTCGAGACCGTGACCTATATGCTCGCCGGCGCTTTGCGGCATCGCGACAATAAGGGAAATGTCGGCCTGCTCGGGCCGGGTGCGATGCAATGGATGACGGCAGGGCGCGGGATCGTGCATTCCGAAATGCCGGAACAGAGGGATGGGCTGATGCGCGGCTTTCAGCTTTGGCTCAATCTGCCGGCGCGCGACAAGCTTTCTCCGGCGCATTATCGCGATGTCGCGGCAGAGGACATTCCGACCGTCCAGCTCGGCGATGGTCTCACCGCGAGATTGCTCGCCGGCGAGATCGAGGGCCGGCGTGGCGCGGTCGAGACGGGCGCCACTGAGCCGATCTATCTCGACGTCATTGCGGAGCCCAGTGCCATGGGCGCCCTTTCCGTGCCCTTCGATCACACGGCCTTTCTCTATCCTTATGAAGGCGAGGTGACAGTCGGGCACGGCGAGGCCGCAAAGCAGCTGCGGCGCAGGCAGCTTGGCATTCTCTCACTCGGCAATAGGCTCGATCTCGCGGCCGGGCCTTCAGGTGCCCGCATGTTGTTTGCGGCGGCAAAACCCTTGCGCGAGCCGATCGCCAAATATGGTCCGTTCGTCATGAACACGGAGGCGGAGATCCATCAGGCAATCGCGGATTTCCGTGCCGGGCGGTTCTAAAATCGCGCCTGAGACGCCGTCGAAACACAGCATAATTTCAATCGAATAGCGCATTCGCTCAATCCGATGAGCGGAGTGCCTCGTGCTGGCCATATCTTAAAGTTATCTCTCAGGAGAGTTATAATTATGATTAATATCAATGTCTTGATAGCATTTTATTCACGCAGTGGCGTAACCGAAGCCTTGGCTAAAGCCGTGGCTGAAGGCGCCGCCAAAGCGGGCGCCGAAGTGCGCCTACGCCGGGCGCGCGAGTTCGTCGACCCCGAGGTTATGGCGCAGGCACCCGGATGGCAGGAGAGCGCGGCGGCTATGAATGCGCGCTATCCCGCCCCGACCGCCGAAGATGCGGCTTGGGCCGACGCGATCATCTTCGGCACACCCACGCGTTTCGGCAATGTGTCGTCGGAGTTGAAAGCCTATATCGACAGTCTTGGCGGCCTGTGGGTTCAGGGGAGGCTGAACGGCAAGGCCGGCTCGGTCTTCTGCTCCAGTTCGGTGCAGCATGGCGGCAATGAGTCAACACTGCTCTCCATGTATGTTCCGCTTGCCCATCTTGGGATGATCATTGTGCCGACGGGTTATGCGGATGGCGTGATGTTCAAGGCTGGTACGCCTTATGGTGCGACCTCGATCTCTCTCAATCAGGCAAAGTCGCCGAGTTCGGAAGATCTCGACGTCGCCCGCTGGCAGGGGCAGCGGGTGGCCATGGTGGCGAGTGCGCTCAAGGCGGGTGGAATGATCCAGGCCGCGGCTTGAGGCTTTTCTTTATGTGAGTCGAAAGCTCACCCTGCCGGATGCGCGACGACGACCTATATAGTATAAGAGGTAACATTATTGGCGCTATTGCCGTTTGGCTCGGGCTTGATTCGGCCCGAGCGTGGCCTTAGGCGCGGAGGAGGTCGAAGTGGCGACAGCGAATTTCGCGATCATGTCCTTGACCGAGGCAGCGGCTCGGCGGGCGCAAGAGCTTCTTTCGGCGTCCGAGAAGGCGGCGTTGCGGGTCGGCATCAAGAATGGCGGCTGCGCCGGCATGAGCTATACGCTCGATTTTGCGGACGAAATTGGTCCTTATGACGAAGTCGTGGAAGACAAGGGCGTGAAGATCGTGATCGATCCCAAGGCGCTCATGTTTCTCTTTGGCACGCAAATGGATTTCGAGGCTACAAAGCTCGGCGCCGGCTTCATCTTCAACAATCCCAATCAGACGGGATCTTGCGGCTGCGGCGAATCGGTTTCGATCACGCCGGTCGATCAGGCGGGCGCAAACGCGGCAACGGTCCCGCCAGAAGCGGTCTGATTGTAACGGGTTGCGGGGCCGGCACGGGGCACCTGAGCATAGAGCGTTGTTTCGATCGGATGATTCTACCCGATCGGAAAACGTTCTAGCGCTTATTTGCTAATCATGCCGGCGAGGTTTTCGACGGGCAAGAGCCCATCAATCCTGTTCTTCGGCCACTTTCGCGGGCTTTAGGCGCACGGGCCGCAGCAGGAACATGGGGACGTGGTCGCCCATCCCGATCACGGGGCGATCCTCGGCCTCGGAATAGGAACCGGACCGGAGTCTCGATGGCGTTGGGCTTGTGGATGCGGCGGGGCCACGCGGCTTGCGGAGAGACTCTTTGCGGGCCTCGGGGGCGGCGGTACGTTCGAGGCGTTCGCCCTCGCTACGCCGACCGCGTCGCGCCCGTGAAAGCTTCGGCGGCAGCAATTTCGCCGTCAGATCGCCGTCCGCCGCAGTTGGCTCCGCGTCGCCATCGACAGTCGTGACAAGCGATTCGAAATTCGCGCCGTCGAGCCAGGGGATTGGCCGGGCGATCAGTTTTTCGATTTCAGCGACATGCTTCTTGTCCATCGCCGTGACAATGGTCAGCGCCGTACCGGTCTTGCCGGCACGGCCGGTGCGGCCGATGCGATGGACATAGTCTTCCGCATGGACTGGAACATCGAAATTGAAGACATGGCTGACATCGGGAATGTCGAGACCGCGCGCGGCGACATCGGAACAGACGAGGAGATCGACTTCGCCGGTCTTGAACGCATCGAGCGAGGCCATGCGCGCGCGCTGGTCCATGTCGCCATGCAATGCGCCGGCATTGAACCCGTGCTTCAAAAGCGACTTGTGAAGGAGTGCGACATCGCGCTTGCGATTGCAAAAGATGATCGCGTTCTTGAAGGGCTCGGCGCTGCGGATGAGATTGCGCAATGTCTGCCGCTTGGCCGGGCCGGGCGCCGAGGCGACGAGCGCCTGAGTGATGGTCGCGGCTGTGGAAGAGGGCGGCGCGACTTCGATCCGAACCGGCTGATGGAGGAAGGCTTGGGTCAGCCGCGTGATTTCGGGCGGCATCGTGGCGGAGAAGAACAGCGTTTGCCGCGTGAAGGGTACGAGCTTGCAGATTTTCTCGATGTCTGGAATGAAACCCATGTCCAACATGCGGTCGGCCTCGTCGATCACGAGGATTTCGATGCCGGTCAAAAGTAGCTTGCCGCGTTCGAAGAAATCGAGGAGACGACCCGGCGTGGCGATCAGCACGTCGACGCCGCGGGTGATCTTCGCCTCTTGATCGCCGAAGGACACGCCGCCGATGAGCAGGGCCACATTGAGCTTATGATTAATGCCGTAACGGGCGAAGCTCTCTTCGACCTGCGCGGCGAGTTCGCGCGTCGGCTCAAGGATCAAAGTGCGTGGCATCCGGGCCCGCGCCCGTCCCTGTTCGAGACGGGATAGCATCGGGAGAGTAAAGGCCGCTGTCTTGCCCGTTCCGGTCTGGGCAATTCCCAGAATATCGCGTCCGACGAGCGCTTGCGGGATGGCCTGTGCCTGAATTGGCGTAGGCGTCGTGTAGCCGGAAGCTTCTACCGCTTGGAGAACCTTCTCGCTAAGGCCGAGTTCGTGAAAGGTCATATTGTTCCTGAAAGGCAGCCGCCAGAAGACGCTGCCAGATCGGGGCCGAGAGTGGTCGCTTCGCTTGCCAACGCTCGCCAAGTCGCAGACTGCTAAGCAAGAAATATGCGAATCTGCTCGCTACCGCGCCGGCGCGGGCATCTCTTCGCGCATGCGAAACACTGCAATCAATGGGCGGTACGCCCATCGCAGGTTGGGAGCCAAGAACGAAGAATCGACGCGTCTCAATCTTGCAGCGTCTGTATCTGCTATATCGATAGGAAGCAACGGGATTGCAAGGCGCATTCCCTCATAGACTGCTTTGAAACGCCATTACGCGCTGAATTGCCGCGTGAATCCGCCTTTTTATCCCGCATCTCAGCTCGTCACCAGTTGCCGGACCGGCTTCGGCGGCGGTGTGAAAACACGCATGAGGCCGAAAATGATGGCGAGCGTGACGATATAGACGAGAAGCTGCAATTGCGTCGGCTGGTCCGTATAGCCGAGCAAAGTGTGGAGGACGCGGCCAACAAGGCTGTTGTCCGCTACGATGGCCGAAGTATTCCACACCACCCGGTCGAGCTGCGTCGCAAGATCGGCTTGCTCGAGAAAAGCGACAGCCTGCACCGCCATGCCCGCCGCCATGAAAGAAATCAAGAGTGTGGTGACGCGGAACAAGTGCCGCATCGGGATGGCGATCAGGCCTTTGAAAGTGAAAAACGCGAGACCGACGCCGAGCAGCAGGCCTGTGAGCCCGCCGGCCAATATGCTTGCGCCGCTCACACCCTCGGAAATGACGATTCCATAGAGAAAGAGAACGATCTCGGAGCCTTCGCGCAGGACAGCGACGGCGATGACGATGGCGAGCGCAAACAGGGTCTTCGAGCCGTCGCGGAGGCCGCGGCCCATGTCATGCAGGCTCGCGGTCATCTCGCGGCCATGCCGCGCCATCCAGACATTGTGCCAGGTCAGCATCACCACCGCGAGCGACAGAATCGATGCATTGAAGACCTCCTGACCGGAGCCCTGAACGGTCGACGCGATTGCGCCGGCGAAAGTTGCGACCAGACCCGCACCGCAAAGTCCGGCGACCAAGCCGCCGAGGATATAAGGCATTCGCTTGGGAATAGCCTGCGTGACCGCCAAAACGATCCCGACGATCAGACCGGCTTCGACCACTTCGCGGAAGACGATGATAAGAGCACCGAGCACGCGCGGACCTTCCCTTTAGATCACGATGACTTCGGATCGAATCACGCCAATGTCATGGACGTGATCGCTTCTAGTAATTCGGAGCGGGGTGTGGAAAGCTGGTTCTCACTTTTCCGCATTCTGCCCTGGACTGTGGCCTAAGCTCTTTCCTTAATCATCGATGCATCGTCGGACGAAAGCAGCAATGATCGTCTTGGCAAGAGCATGTTCCGGAGCTCCTCGGAAAGCGGCTGTACTTTCCGACGAGATATGCATCCTTCACACCATATAGGTGCGATTTTTTCCTATGCAGGGGCACCGATGCCTCCTTGCGTTCCGCATCGGCTCTGCCGCATCCTCACGCTGGCCCAAAGTGTCGACCTTTACAAAATCCGTCGAGCAAAACCCATCGGACAAGGTTGATGTCAGAGAGCTGCGGCTGTTGGCGCTGCGAGGACCGTCTGTGGTGGCTGCGGCCTGAGCCCAAACAGATACCTGCCTTGGCAGACGCTGATGCCCCACGGCGTCACAGGCAGATAGACGAAATGCGTGACCAAAGGTCGGATCGCAAAGCGCTGCATCCATCCGGCATTGCCGTTCGGCTGCGGTTCGCTGCCTCTCTCAATACATAACTACTATACGCCTATAAGTCTTTACTGCAAGTAATATAGACACACTTTAGAATCATACTAAATATACTAGAGTGTTTTCCGATCGGATGGAATCATCCGATCGGAAAACACTCTCATTCAAAAAGTTAGAGCATTTTTGGACGCAAAACCGGTATCCACTTTTGCTGAAAATACTCTAGCCAGTCTGTCGCAACGGGTCGCCGGTCGCGATGACTGGCGGGGCGGTCCCAGCCAGTTCGATGAGTTTGGCAATCAGGACGGCGTCGAGCAAAATAGTCATGCGTTCGACGGGTTTCAGCCAGTGGATTGCTTCGTCGATTGTTTCTGCTTCCAAGAGCTTGGCTTCCGCGAGCGCCCATTCGGGCGAAATGTCGCCACGGTGGCGCATCGGCCCCGTGGGCAACATGGCGACATGGATCGCGCGAAACTCCGGATCGGCATAGAGGCTCTTCAGACCGTCGGCCGATGCCGTGAGTTCCGCAAGTTCCTTGGCCCGCCATTTGGCTTGGCGCACCACTGACGGCTTGTGCTTTTCTTCGGGCGTGATCAACAGGCCGATCCGGCGCAGGCCGAGCCCGAAAATCAGTTCGCCCGTGACCCAGGAAATGAAGATCGCGAGCACGAGCCCCATGATCGTCGGAGACATCCAGGCCACGAGCGAAGGTGAGATCAAAAGGCCGGCGATCAAAGTCAGAACGCCCATGGCGACATGCGATCTGTGCCGACGAACGATCGCGCTGAACGGGATCGAACCATCGTCGCGCCGTTGCGGATTCCATCCTGTGTCGAAACCGAACAGGAAATGCGTCACATGGCCGGTCTGGATCAGCATTTGGATCGGCGCGAGCAGCGCCGACATCACAACTTCCAAAAAGGCCGAAACCACGAGAAGGATCGGGCCGCCGCAGCCCTTTCGTGTCGGTTTGTGCAGAAGCGAGAGAACGAGACCGAAGAGCTTTGGTGCCAAAAGGATCGCCATGGTGAGCGCGAACAGGCTCAGGGATCGTTCCGCGTCGAAGCGCGGAAATGCGGGAAACAAGGTGAATTCGCTGGTGAAATATTCCGGCTTTATATAGCTCGCCTGGAAGACGAGGATGATGCCGACGAAGAGTTGCAGCAGCCACAAGGGTGAAGCGAGATAGCCCATGATGCCTGTGATCAAATGCTGTCGCGAGGCCCAATGCAGCCCTGCCGCCGGCAGCACCCGCATATGTTGGAGATTGCCCTGGCACCAGCGCCTGTCGCGCGCCGCGAGATCGATCAATGTCGGCGGGCTCTCCTCGAAACTGCCGGTGATGCCGGGCAGCATATAGACCGCATAGCCGGCCCGCCGGATCAGCGCCGCCTCAATGAAATCATGACTCAATATATGGCCACCGAGAGGTGGCCGGCCAGCCAGACTGGGCAGGCCGCAATGCGCGGCGAAGGCCTCCGTCCTGATGATCGCATTATGCCCCCAATAATTGCCGTCCCGGCCCATCCAGGCGGTGAGGCCGGCAGCGATCACCGGCCCATAGATCCGTGCCGCGAATTGCTGCACGCGGGCAAAGAGCGTGTTGCGATTGATGATCAAGGGAAGGGTCTGGATGATGCCGGCACCGGGATCGGCTTCCATCGCCGCCGCGAGGCCGAGGATCGCATCCCCGGTCATCAGGCTGTCGGCGTCGAGCACGACCATATGGGCGTAGCGGCCGCCCCAGCGGCTGACGAAATCGCCGATATTGCCGGCCTTGCGGGCGATATTCTTCGGCCTGTGCCGATAATAGAGCCGCGCCGCGGCGCCCAATCTCCGCCGCATCGCTATGAAGGCGTGTTCCTCGGCGATGAAAATTTCCGGATTGGTCGTATCGGACAGAAGAAACCAGTCGAAGGCTGCGCCATGCCCCGTCGCTTCCACTTCCGCATGGATTGCCTCCAGCGCGCCGAACACGCGCGCCGGCGTCTCATTATAGATCGGCATCACGATGGCGGTGCGTTGCTTGAGCTTGGCTGGGATCGCTGGCGGCTTGGGGCGGGCGAAAAGCAGCCAGACGAAGCCGACGACCGCGCTCGAAAAAGCAAGAGAAATCCAGGAGAAATTGAGGACGAAGAAAGTGACGAGGGCCCATTCGAGCGGGGTCACGGCGCCGACCGAGACGACTTCATACATTTCATTGGCGCCATAAAAGGTCAGCATGAGAGCGCCGCCGAACACGAGGAAGCGGGCGAGCCAGCTCCAGCCGCTCGAACGTGGCCGCCGCTGCCCGCGTTCTTTGGCGCGATCGAAGCGGAACAGGCTCTGGACTGGCATGGCTAAAGGGGACTCGCTCGGCATCGCCGCCGGCCAGACTTCTGCCCGGCGGTCGGGGCCGGGAAACTGGGCCGGAACGATTTCCGGGCCGGAGGTACAAGCCTGGGCTGAGTGCAGACTGGTCAGCGTGTCCATCGGTACAACCACGTTTCGCTGATGGGCTTGCCCGCGGCCTCGAGCACGAGACGCAATTCGCTCGATGTCTCATTGCCCGGATCGAGTTCGAACAAGATCCGACAGGATTTCATCTTCTGTGACGGATATTGCTTGATGAAAGTGATGTTGCCTGGTGTCGCGGTGAGAACCGAATTGATGGGCACGCCCTGGAGTGCCTGCCCAAGTGTATCTCCTTTGAATTCGACCAGAAAGCGTCGCCGCTTGCCGGTCGAGTCGCGTCCCGAGCGCGTATCCGTCACTTCCGCCAACGCCGAGCGCTCGGGTGGGTTCCAGCACCAGAATTGCCGATAGGCGAAAGCCGTCTCGCTCCCCGCTGCCAGGACCTGACTCGGACGCCAATAGGCGATGATATTGTCATTTGCTTCCGAATCATTGGGGATTTCGATGAGTTCCACCCCGCCGGCGGTCCAGTCGCCGATCGGTTCGATCCATAACGACGGCCGCAGCTCCCAATGCTGCTCATCATCCTGATAGTCGTTGAAGACCCGGTCGCGCTGAAGAAAGCCGAAGCCGCGCGGATTCTCGTCGACGAAAGTCGAGATCTGCAAGGTCTCGTGATTGGAGACCGCCCGCCACAGCCACTCGCCATGTCCCGTCGCCATTTGCAGGCCACCGATATCGGCAATGGTGAGACGCACGTCATCGGCCTTGCGGTGGTCGATGGCGTCGGTCACGACCGTCGCGCTCATCGTGGCCAAGCCGAAATTGTCGACCTTGGAGCGCGCGAATAAAGTGCATTCGGTGTCAATGATCGTCGCTTCGGCCGGATGCAAGGTGAAGCGATAGGCGCCCGTCATGCTTTCCGAATCGATGAGGGCATGAATGACGAGCGCATTGGTCGCGAGGTTCGGCTGTTCGATCCAAACCGTACGGATAGCCGGAAACTCCTCGCCGCGCGGATCGGCGGTCTTGATCGACAAGGCGCGTGCCATCGTGCCGAAATGCTGGCCGCGTGCCTTTGCACGAAAGAAGCTCGCGCCTTGAAAAGCGGCAATTTCGTCGAAGCCGCCTTCTCTTTGCGGGAGCAATATGCGGAAGCCGGAGAAGCCGATATCGCCTATTTTGGGGATGGGAAGTTTGCCGAAATCAAATTGCGATGTGTCATAGATGACCCGTCGCGCCTGGCCCTGGTTGACCAGATTGATTTCGACCGGCGAGGAAAAGATGAACCCACGGTGCATGGGCTCGATTGCGAAGCCCAGATTTTCATTCGCCCATATCCGGGCGCTCGGCTTGGAACGT
This sequence comes from Beijerinckiaceae bacterium, assembly GCA_027346205.1. Classification (GTDB taxonomy): domain Bacteria; phylum Pseudomonadota; class Alphaproteobacteria; order Rhizobiales; family Beijerinckiaceae; genus Methylovirgula. The sequence continues at coordinate 1,035 of DAIESR010000125.1, read as the reverse complement.
ATCCCTACATATTGTTCATAGGTTAAATGGCGTAATGGCTCGGGCAGGTCATTTGGCACCGCCTTATAGGGTTTCTGGGCGGCGGCCCTGGCCGCGTCGGCGACGTAGTTTGGATGGAATGGGGTCGGTTCGGCAAGTGCGAACCCAGTCGTGGCGGCTTGCGCCTCGGCGCTGCCAGCCACAAGCTCCCCCGGCAAAAACGATAGATCTACCCCGGCAGCCAGGCCGCCAAGGCTCAATCTCAACACGTCGCGGCGTTCGAACATAAATTGACTGGCTGGTCCCGCACGGGAGCTGTTGCTTGGAATCGACGGGATTCGTCGTGTATATCCCATTCACCGCCAGGGCGGGATGGTTTTTTGAGGACTTTTTGGCGGGAGATCCTCAAAAAGAATGTTGCGTATCTTCTTGGGCTCACCCACCACCGTTGACGTGGCGTATCTGGTGCCAGCGTCGTTGTTTATGCTGATCCTACCGCGCGGCCGCGGGACTTGGGTGGCGTGAGGCGTATGATTCGCTGTGCGGGCACCCGCGTATCTGAGACGTGATGCCGCATCCTGTCGCAGCCGCTGAGAACCGAGGCACCATGATTCCGGGAAGCTTTTTGCCGCTGAGGAGCGCCTCTCCATGACGTCTGTCGATCCGGTGCCGCGTCGTTGCCTTGCCATCGTCCTGGCTGCGGGGGAAGGCAAGCGCATGCATTCGCGCAAACCCAAAGTGCTGCACGAGCTTGCCGGGCGCAGCATGCTCGCGCATACGCTTGCGGCGGTCGCTGCGGCTGGTGCCGATCGGATCGCGGTGATCGTCGGCGCTGGGCAAGAGGCGGTCACCGCCGAAGCGAAACGGGCAGCTCCCGGGGCCGATATCTTCATCCAATCCGCGCCGCTCGGAACAGCGCATGCGGTGCTCGCCGCGAAAGCCGCCATCGCCGAGGGGTTTGACGATATTCTCGTCGCCTTCGCTGATACGCCGCTGGTGCGGCCCGCGACATTTGCTGCCTTACGGCGCGCCCTGGTGGAACGTCAGGCGTCTGTC
>DAIESR010000005.1 GCA_027346205.1 Beijerinckiaceae bacterium | reverse complement strand
CGAACGCCATACTTTGGCTGTTGCGCAACCATCCCGAACTGAAGGATGCGCAGGTCATGCGCCTCGTCGGCACGACCAAGACGACCTTGCAGGCGATCCGCAACCGCACCCATTGGAACTCTGCCGCCCTGACACCGATGGACCCGGTGACGCTCGGCCTCTGCTCGCAAATGGATCTCGATTTCGAGGTCAATCGCGCGGCCAAGGAACGGATGCCGGTCGAGGAGGATCGCAGCCAGACCCTCGTACCGGCCGAAGTGACGACAGCGGAGCTTGGCGAAGAGATGGACGAGGAAGAACGGGTCTTTGGCGAGTCGCGCCCCATGCCCTCCGACGAACAGCCTGATATCGATGTCGATTCCGTCTTCGCGAAGCTCCGCGATCTCAAGGTGAAGGAATAGGCTGGCCCCTGGGAGGCCGATAGCTGTCCCGCAGCTTGCCGCGCCGCGCCGTGTTATGGGACCGCGGTTTATCGCACAGCGCGAATCAGATAGCAGCGTTTGGGGATAGTCTCGGATCTGTCATCGTGTCGATCCGGCGACCCTGGAGGTTGCGATGCGCCGCAGCGGAACGCGAGAGCGCGGTTTTTCCGAGCCGGGAACTTGGCTGCGGGCCGCGCTGGTTTGTATCTGCGCTTTTGCCGGTTCGGCAGCATTTGCCGCCGATCTCGATCGCCATCCAGCGCCGGTGCCGCCGACCATAGCTGTTCCCAGCGCCTGCCATCTGGTGCCGCAGCCTCGGGCCAATCTCGCTGGCGAAGTCGTGCGGTTTCGACCGAGCGTGGTCTGCCTCTCGCGCGGCGTCTATGCAGATACGCTGCCGCCCCCGCTGCCAGAACGGCCCTGGTGGTGGTTGTGGTAAGGCTCGTTAGCCTGTCAGGATTTCTTAACCTTGGAGCGGAATTGCCGAGGGTTGAAGTAACCCGCCGATAAGGATAACGCTTATATAGCAGTCCAGGCCTTCACCGCAGGATCGGGGTCAGGATCGATATTGATGCGTTTTCCAGCTGACCTTCGAGCGCAGAAACAGGAAGAGAGAGCCGAGGCTATAGGCTTTGGTTTCGCAGCTCTCCGCCGCTATGGCACACTGGCGGCCATGGCCATGTTTCCGGCGCTGCTCGCCGGCTGCAGCGGGACGCCTGGCGATTTCAGCGGGCGCGCTTATCAGCCCTTGTCGGCAAAAATGCTGGCCCTCATGCAGGAGAAGGGCACGACCGAGAATGCGCCGGTCCTTATCCGGGCCTTCAAGAAAGAGGCCGAGGTCCAAGTCTGGAAAATGAAAGCGGATGGGCATTACACCTTGCTCAAGTCCTATCCGATCTGCCGCTGGTCCGGCCAGCTCGGCCCGAAGAAGCTGGAAGGCGACCGCCAAGTGCCGGAGGGCTTCTATTCTATCGCGCCGGGGCAGATGAACCCGCGCTCCAATTATTATCTCTCCTTCAATGTCGGCTATCCCAATGTCTATGACCGCGCCCATGGCTATACGGGCGGCGAGATCATGGTTCATGGTGTCTGTTCCTCGGCTGGCTGCTTCTCGATGACCAACCAGCAGATTGCGGAGATTTATGCCATTGCGCGCGAGGCCTTTGCCGGCGGTCAGCGCGAAATCCAGATGCAATCCTATCCTTTCCATATGACGCCGGAGAATTTCGCCAAATATAGGCTCGATCCGAACATCGCCTTTTGGAAGGAGCTGCGCGTTGGCAATGACAATTTCGAAGTCACGAAGCAAGAAGTCGCGGTCGGCGTCTGCAATGAACATTATGTTTTCAATGCCGAGCCGGCCGATGGCAGCGCCTTCGATCCCACCGGACCCTGCCCAGCATTGAAACAAGATCGCGATGTCGCGCTCGAAGTCGCGGCCAAAGAGAAAAGCGATGATGCGAAGGTCGCCACGCTCGTGGCCGAAGGCGTGCAGCCGGTGCGGACCGTCTATGCCGATGGCGGGCAGAATCCATTGTTCGCCGCGCAGCGGCTCGCATCGAGCCGCCCGGAGGCGCTTGCCGAAGGGCCGGTCAACGTTCCACTCGATCAGGGCAAGAAATATAGGGCGCCGTCGCTCGCGCAATTGCAGACAGCGAAAGTGAAGGCTGAGGCCGCAGCGGCGGCGGCCGAGAAAAAGGCCGCGGCGGCACATGCTTTCGCTTATGCCGATCCGAACGAGTTGAGACAAACGGTCGCTTCGCAATCCCGGGCGCCAGCGAATGCACCGACAGCCGAGCAGGCCACTGCGGTGCCGCCGCAGACGCATTCATTCGGCTTGGGCATGCCCAGTTTCGGCGGGCTCTTGTCAGCCGTGGCAAAACCATCGCCTGCGCCGGCGCCCGTGCAAAACACTCTCGCCGTGCCCCAGCCGGCCAATGCGCCTTTGCCGCCGCAGCGCTTGGCATCGCGAAGCGAAAACGCCCCTGCATTGGCGTCGCGCTCTCCCATCAAGCTCGATCATGCGAAGCTCGAAGCCAAGCATGATCATCTGAAGCTCGATCAGGTGAAACACCATCGGGCGAAAGCCGAACCTGCGAAACCGCATCAGGCGAAAGCAGGCGGCGCCAAGCTCGCTCGGCCGGCATCCGTCGAAGAGAAGACGGGCGACGGCGACACGCCGATCATCCCGTCGAGCTTCTCGGCGGTGGCCACGAGCTTCCGTTAAAAATACCTACGGCTCCGACGTTATTCCGCACGATATTTGCGCCAGCCTTCGGCCCGCAATTGGCACGCTGGGCACGCGCCGCAGCCAAAGCCCCAGTCCCATTTGTGCTCGCGATCGCCAAGATAGCAGCTGTGCGTCGCCTCAATGATGAGATCGACGAAAGCACTGCCGCCGAGTGATTCTGCAAGCCGCCAGGTGTCGGCCTTGTCGAGCCACATCAGCGGCGTGTCGATAATGAAATTTTTCTCCATGCCGAGATTCAGGGCGATCTGCATGGCTTTCAAAGTGTCGTCGCGGCAATCGGGATAGCCGGAATAATCTGTCTCGCACATGCCGCCGACGAGATGGCGCAGGCCGCGCCGAGTGGCGATCGCCGCCGCAAAGGTGAAGAACATCAAATTGCGACCCGGCACGAACGTATTGGGCAGGCCTTTCTCGTCGCAGACAATGGCGATGTCGCGCGTCATGGCGGTTTGTGAAATCTCGCCGAGCAGGCCGAGATCGAGCATATGGTCCTCGCCGAGACGAGGGGGCCAGGCGGGATCGAGCTTGACGATTTTGCTCCGAATTTCCGCGCGCTGGTTGAGTTCGACACTATGCCTTTGGCGATAATCGAAACCGATCGTCTCGACGCGCTCGAAACGATCGAGCGCCCAGGCGAGGCACGCGGTCGAATCCTGTCCGCCGGAAAACAGCACCAGGGCGGTCCTCATAAGTTTGGCCTTTGCATGAGCATGATCCCGAAAACCTGCAGGCTTTTCAGATAAGATCATGCGACGCTCTTAGAGCCGATCCCGATCATAAGGAATAGCTCGCGATCCCTATGGCCCGAACATGCCTTAATACTCGTGGCCGTGACGATGGTGCAGGTCGGGGTAATGCGGATGGCGATGCAACAGTGGCGCATGTCGGTGCCAATGGGTGTGTGGCTCTCCCGGCGGCATGTCCGGCCCGTGCTCATGCTGATGGTGCTCGTCGTGCCGGTGCCGGTGCTCATGTTCCAATGCTTCGTGGACGTGCTTGTGGTCATGCCGCTCCGACAGATGCAGCCACAGGCCGAGCCCCATCAGGCATCCTGCGATCAACAGCTTCGCCGAGGGAGATTTGCCCAGCATGACGACGGCAAGCGTCGCGCCCACGAATGGGGCGAGCGAAAAGTAGGCGCCCGTCCGCGCAGCGCCGAGATGGCGCAAGGCCAGTACGAACAGAGCAAGGCTCACCCCATAGCCCAGGAAACCGACGATCCCTGCGGCGAGGAGCGCGTCTGAGGGCGGGAGTTTCGCACCGCTCGCGAATGCCAGGATCAGATTGACCGTGCCCGCGACGAGCCCCTTGAGCATGGCGATCCGCAGCGGATCAGCCGAGGACAATGTACGCGTTAGATTATTGTCTATGCCCCAGCACAAGCAGGCCCCGGCGATCAGCAGGGTGCCCCAATCGAAGGAGGCGCGCCCTTGCCACGACAGGATTGCCGCGCCCGCCAAGATGGCGAATGCGCCCAGCAATAGCCGCCGGTCCACATTCTCGCGGAACGCCAGCCAGGCAATGCTCATGGTCGTCAAACCCTCGAGATTGAGCAGCAGCGAGGCGCTGGCTGCATCCGTGCGGGCGAGGCCAAACATCAGCAGCAATGGCCCCCCGACACCGCCCGCCAAGATCACGAGGCCAAGCCGGGGAATATCGGCGCGGCGCAACGGTGCCTCGGTCTCTGGAAGCTGCAGGGCAGTTCTCGACAGGTGAAGGGCTGCCAGGCCGATCCCGGCGCCGAGATAGAGCAGGCCAGCCATCATCCAGGGATTGACCGAGCCGAGGAGAAGCTTGGCAAAAGGGGTGCTGGCCCCGAACAAGAGGGCGGACAGCAGGGCGATTGGGATACCTATGCGACTCATGATGCTACTTTACCCTGTCAGGGTCCGAAAAGGTGCCGAATTGCAACGTTCGTGAGGTCCGGAATTGGTGTTTCTCATTCGATCGAATTGCGGATTCAAGCGGCAGCTCTCCAGCCCGATCGGAAACCCAAATTGAGACGCTTCCGCTTCTCCTGATCTATTGCGAATTCGGCCCCGATAGTCCAAATAAGGTCCGGGAGGTTGGCGGTGGACGCACCACTCGCCAACCGGGTCAGGTCCGGAAGGAAGCAGCCCCAACGAGACCGGGCGGGTCTCTGTCCAGCCTCCCACCTTGCGATGTCCGGCAGCGAGGACTCTCGCTTTATCTTGCCATCAACCGAACGTCTCTTCCCCGGGGGCCGCTCTCGACCTCAAAACGCACCTCCTGCATCGGAATCGGGCCGCCAATGCCGCCATTGCCAAAAAGAGCCATTTCGCCCTAAATGGCGCAACGGATCGCCATAGGCGCGAGGTAGGGACAGCCTCTCCGCCTCCTCCGCCCATGCCGCTCTTGAGTTCGCCTATTTCAAGACGCTGGGGGAGGTAGCGATAGGCGATGGGATTCTATCTTAGGAAAAGCATTTCGGCTGGACCATTTAGGTTCAATCTCTCCGGCTCAGGTTTGGGCCTTTCCGTTGGAGTGAAAGGCTTTCGAGTCGGCACCGGCCCGAGAGGCAATTACGTCCACATGGGACGCGATGGGCTGTATTATTGCGCCTCACTTGGTGGCGCTCACCGACCCTCAAGACAACAAGCACCAGTCCCGCCATCACCATCGCCACAGGGCAGCACGGGCACGGTAATCGAGACGGGCGATGTCCTTGAGATGAAGCCCACCACCGGGTCCCATATTCTGGAACAGATCAATGAGAAGATGGCACTCAGTCCGCTATGGCCGTGGGCGCTTGTCGGCGGCGGAGTGCTGAGTGTCATCGTGCTTTCTCAGCCCAACGAATTGGCTCTGGGCATCCTCTCATTGGTTGCAACGGCGGCGCTGACCGCATTGCTGGCTTTCCGTGACCAACAGCGGCGGGCAGTCGTCATCATGTACGATCTGGATGACGGCGCAATCGCGCCATTTCAAAAACTCACCGAAGAATTCGACCATGTACGATCCGTCAATCAGATATGGAACGTCGATACTGCCGAGTACACCAGCGATTGGAAACGAAATGCGGGTGCTGGCCGCTTGCTCTCGCGCAAAGCTGCAAGTTTGACCTATTTGGTTCCGCGTGTCGTCAAGACAAATGTTTCCGTTCCTGCGATCATCGGTGGACGCCAAAACGTCTATTTCTTTCCCGACGTTGTGCTGATTGTTGAAGGCTCTCGCGCTGGCGCGCTATCCTATGAGCAACTTGAAGTGCTGTGGTCAACGACAGTCTTCATAGAAGACGGAAGCGTTCCCGGCGATGCGCAGATCGTCGGGCCAGCAATTCTAAGTCGTTTTCCTTCCTGATTTCACGCTCCTATTGGTTTTTCGATTTCGGGAGGCGGTTTGGAGTTGATGAGGGTCGTCATGAGCACTTCCCATGAGGGGAAGACGAGATAGGCGGTAATTGTTCGGAT
>DAIESR010000564.1 GCA_027346205.1 Beijerinckiaceae bacterium | reverse complement strand
TCTCTTCGCGAGCTGCTTTGCCACACACGTCAAGCGTGTAATCGATCGCGTGTTTCACGGCGGAAGTCTCGCGTATGCAGCCTACATCGGCCCGCTTAAGGCCGCGTAAAGTGCAAAGATGGGCCGGCGAAAGGGTTTCCACCGCACCTTGACACCTTTTCGGGTATGGGATTGTCGCCTTGCCAGCCAGAGCCGATCCCGCCTATATGGAATCGCTTGCGATCCATTTAGACGGGAAAACTCGGCTCTATTTCAAATACTTGGAGCATATCCTTTGTCGGAAAAGTCTATCAACTTTTCCGGGACAAGCTCTAGAGCGCGATGAGGAAAAGTGGGAACCGGTTTTCCGGCGCAATCAAGTTCATGCAGATTGCGTAAACTTATCTGCCTATCTCGCTCTAAGTCATCGTAATCTAGCGGGCATAGCCACCATGTCGGGCAAATCTGTGCGAAAAACTGGGCATTGCGGCCTATGGTGCTTGCGATTTGCTCATAGCCGAGCCAAAGTCCCGCCCCCTGATACCTTGCATCTTTGGCGTCTCGCCCAGCTCGATCGGCGACATCCGGATAGGCTATGCACGTCACCCTCGAAAGAAGCGCCCTTCTGAAGGCCCTTGGCCATGTTCATCGCGTCGTGGAGCGGCGGACGACGATCCCGATCCTCTCCAATGTGCTCGTCGCGGCGGATGGTCATGCGCTGCTGCTCAAGGCGACGGATCTCGATCTCGAAGTGACCGAGCGCCTCCCAGCCGATGTCACCCAGGCGGGTGCCACCACTTTGCCAGCGCATATTCTCTACGACATCGTCCGCAAATTGCCTGACGGCGCCCAGGTCTCGCTCGAAGGCGGCAAGGATGCGGCGCAGCTGCTGCTGCGGTCCGGCCGCTCACGCTTCACACTCCAGTCTTTGCCGGAGAGCGATTTTCCCGACCTCGCGGCCGGCGAATTCACTCATAGTTTCGCGCTTGCCGCGGCTGATCTCAAGAAGCTGATCGACAAGACGCAATTCGCTATCTCGACGGAAGAGACGCGCTATTATCTGAACGGCATCTATGTCCATACGATCGAGGCGGACGGCCATGTGATGATGCGCGCCGTGGCAACCGACGGACATAGGCTGGCACAGGTCGAAATCCCCGCGCCAGCAGGCTCCGCCGGCATGCCCGGCATCATCATTCCACGCAAAGCCGTGAGCGAGGTTCAAAAGCTCGTCGAAGATCTGGACCAGGAGGTTTCCGCCGAGATCTCGCCGACCAAGGCACGCTTCAGCTTCGGCGAAGTGGTGCTGACAACGAAGCTCATCGACGGGACTTTCCCCGATTACACGCGCGTCGTGCCGAGCGGGAACGACAAGCAGCTGGTGGTCGAGCGTGGGCCTTTTGCCGCCGCTGTCGATCGCGTCTCGACCATTTCATCGGAACGCGGCCGGGCCGTGAAGCTCGCCATGGCGGACAATAAGCTCACCCTGTCGGTGACCAATCCCGATTCTGGTTCCGCGGTCGAAGAGCTCGAAGTCGATTATGATGCGGCGCCGCTCGAGATCGGCTTCAATGCCCGTTATCTCCTCGACATCACGAGCCAGCTTGACGGCGACACGGCGCTGTTCAAACTCGCCGACCCTGGCTCGCCGACCCTGATCCTCGATCGTGAAGGCGCCGCGGCGCTTTATGTGCTGATGCCGATGCGGGTATAAGCGGGCAGCGCGGCCGGGCAACTCGATATCGCCCTATGCCGCAATTAGGTGAAAGCCTACCGCTGCCTGCGAGGCCAACGGCCCAAATCGTTCCGCTCAATTCGTCATTGTCTCAACGCGCACCTGCGCCAAGCCGGCATGACGGAAGCCGAGCATCTCGGCCGCACGCGTCGAAACATCGATGATGCGCCCTTTGATAAAGGGACCCCGGTCGTTGATCGTCAGAACCAGATGACGGCCGTTCCTCAGATTCGTCACCTTCACCTGAGTTCCGAATGGCAGGTAACGGTGCGCGCAGCCCATGCGCGTGCGCGCGTGATAATAAGAAGCACTGCCTTTCCAAGTGCCGGCATTGGCGAAAGTCGAAGCGCAAATGGAGGCCAATGAGATACCAAGCGTAAGCATAGCGAATTTACGATGAGTCAATATGCCAATCTCCTCTAGTGGAATTGCTCGATCAGTCGAGCAGCGCCGCCAGATGATTGGGATATTCGATAAAATCTAGGCCCATTTTGTCGCATCGTATCAATGTAATAATCAACACACTATACATTCATATGTATAGAATTTCTTTATAATACGTAATTCTATAATAACTATAACTAATAATATGTTATTTTATATATAGACAGACTCGCGCGTCAATTCGCGTCATTTGCGCACATACCCTCCTGGAAGCGAGGCCGAATTTGCGATTCGACCCAATCTCCACCTTGCGGAAGCTCGACACTGTTTCATGCGTCTGCATGAATGTGCTCATCATCCAAAACGTAGCGCGCAAGCAGCGCCGGCAAGCTCGTCATCACATCATAGCGCGAGATGCAAAACTATAAGCAGACATCGCGCAGTCGATCAATTGAACAGATATTGCTCGCAGATCGTCGCGCCTAGCCTCGTATTATCTTCAACGAAGGCTGTGATGAACTCATGCAGGCCGCTTTGAAAAATATCCTTGGTTGTCGCCTTCTGCAGCCGCGTCATCACTTGATGCGCATGCTCCTGCGCCGCGCCACACACGCCATAGGATTGCGAGATCTCATCAAGGAAGCGGACGATATTCTCGTAGCAACCGATGAACGAACGCGGCAATTCCGGCCGCAGGATGAGAAGATCGGCAATGAGCCAAGGTTTGAGGCTCTCGCGATAGACCCAATGATAGGCCGTGAGCGCCGAAACGGCGAGCAGGATCGCCGCCCATTGGAAATAATCGAGCGAGCAGCCGACGCTTTCCGTCTCTGGCAGCAATATATTATATTTCACATCGAGAATGCGGGCCGTATTATCGGCTCGTTCGATGTAAAGGCCGACGCGGGAGAACCAATAAGCGTCGTTGCGCAACATGGTGCGATGCGCCGAGCCATCGTAATCGAGTGAGGCCTTTTTGACGAAGTCGAGAAAGCGCTCCGATTCCTCGCGGTCGTAGCGGCCCTG
>DAIESR010000562.1 GCA_027346205.1 Beijerinckiaceae bacterium | reverse complement strand
GATGGGTCTCCATTTTCTCGGGCTGTTCCGACTTAGCTTCCTGTATCGGGAAAAACGCATGCAGGTGAAAAGGCCTCTCGGCCTTTGGGGCGCCTATATCTTGGGCTTGGCTTTTGCCGTTGGCTGGACGCCCTGCATCGGGCCGATCCTGGCCGCCATTCTGGCGGTCGCGGCCTCGGAGCAAACCATTGGGCGGGGCGCTACTTTGCTGGCCGTCTATTCGCTCGGCCTCGGTATTCCGTTCCTCCTCGCCGCTGTGGCGCTCGAGCCCTTCATCGGCTTTTTGAAGCGGTTCAAGAAGCATTTTGCGCTCGTGGAGAAGGTCGTCGGTGTCCTGCTTGTTGCAACCGGCATCGCTTTTCTCACCGGCACGATGCAGAACCTCTCTTTTTGGCTTTTGCAGACCTTTCCGGGTCTCGCCAATTTGGGCTGAGCGACATGCCATCCGGCAGCTTATTTCTTCAGCGGATAATAGCTGATCTTGCCGTCCGGACCCTTCCGCCAAATGAAGACGATGTAATCAGGGCGCGTGATGTCGCCCTTCGCATCGAATGAGATGTTGCCGAGCACTGTCTTGAAATGCATGCCCGTGTGCATGAGCTTGGCGAGTGCGATCGGATCGAGCGATTTCGCGCGTTCCACAGCCTGCTTAATGACCTCGACCGCCGCATAGGAATAGAGCGTATAGGTCTCCGGATCGATATTTCGCGCCTTGAACTCCTTCAGCACATTGGCGGCCTCGGGCCGATTGCGCGGATCGGACGGGAAAGTCATGTAAGTGCCGATCGTGGCGTCGCCGGCGACACTGGCGAAATCATCGGCGGCGATGGCGTCGCTCGCCATCAATGCGGCCTTCACCCCATGTTCGCGCATCTGCCGCAGGATCAGGGCGGCCTCGGTCTGCTGCCCGCCCCAATAGACGATATCGGCGCCGGAGGCCTTGATCTTCGCCATGAGGGAGGAATAGTTCTGCTCTCCCTTGTCGACGCTGTCATAGAGCACATCCTTGATCCCGAGCTTGGCGAGCTGCGCGCGAGTCGCGTCGGCGAGGCCTTTGCCATAGCTCGTCCTGTCGTGGAGGATCGCGATTTTCCGAGTGCCGAAACGCGCCAGAAATTTCGCCGCGACGGCAGTTTGCTGATCGTCGCGCCCACAAGTCCGGAACAGGGTCTCGAGGCCGCGCTCGGTGATCTGTGGATTTGTCGAGGCGGGCGTGATCTCGAGAATATCGTGCTCCGCATAGATCGCCGAAGCGGGCAGGGTTGCGCCGGAATTGAAATGGCCGACGACGAAGTTCACGTGATCGGCAATAAATTTATTGGCAATGGGCGCCGCCCGCTTGGGATCGCCGGCATCATCGCCTATCTCGACCGTGAGTGTTTTGCCGAGAATGCCGCCCGCGGCATTGATGTCATGCACTGCCTGCTCGACGCCATTGCGCATTTGGGTTCCGAAGACCGCATCCGAACCCGTCATCGGTCCACCAACGCCGATCCTGATCGGTGCCGCGGCGGCGGCGAGGCGCGTTGCGGTGAACCCGAGAGCCGAGGTCATGAGCGCCGAGAGCGCAAGAGCCGAAAGAGTGAATGCCTTCATTATCCTCCGCCCCGGGTTTCAGCGCCGGCGGTGCCGTTTTTCGGCAAACGCTATGAAAACGCGCCACCGGCGGTCGGCCCTTTCAATAATGATCGGCGCCCGCCAACGCCAGTGTGGCGGCCTGCAAGGGAGATGATCGCCGGCGAAAAGTTCAGTGGGGCCCTAGGTCTGCTGACGCATGAAGCTCGGCTATTCGGCAGGCTTCGTGCATATGTTTGCGCCGAATCTCTGATAGAGGAGGCGGCGGGGCTTTCTGCCATTGAAGCCTTGCCGCATTTGTTCGATTGTCCCGATCAGGCGCGGCCGAATTTCACGGATGGCGCCGGAGGAGAGGCCATATGAGCGAAGATCGGGGAGTCGGACGTTCGGCTCTCGTCACGCCGGTGCCGGTCGATGCGGCACGGTTCCGCGATGCCATGAGCCGCGTTGCCGCGGCGGTTCATCTCGTGACGACGGCGGGACCGGCGGGGCTCGGCGGAATTACCGCCACGGCTGTGAGTTCCATCACCGTCGAGCCGCCGATGATGCTCTTTTGTATCAACAAGACATCGCCCTCGGCGGCGCGCATGATGGAGAATGGCGTCTTC
>DAIESR010000561.1 GCA_027346205.1 Beijerinckiaceae bacterium | reverse complement strand
TCCACGGCAGCGATCGAAGAAGAAGTCTTCGGCGCCGATGCCGTCATTGGCGCAGTGCTGATCCCCGGCGCCAGCACGCCCAAGCTCGTGACGCGGCCGATGCTCAAGGAGATGAAGCAGGGCGCCGTGCTGGTCGATGTCGCCATCGATCAGGGTGGCTGTTTCGAAACCTCGCATCCGACCACGCATGCCGAGCCGACCTTTGTGGTCGACGGCATCGTGCATTATTGCGTCGCCAATATGCCGGGCAGTGTGCCGCATACGTCGAGCCATGCGCTCAATAATGCGACCCTCCCCTATGGGCTTGCGCTCGCAGCCGGCGGCGCTGCGGCGATCCTCGCCGATCCGGGCCTGCGCGCCGGCCTCAATGTGCATCGCGGCCACATTACCCACGCCGCCGTGGCGGCGAGCCTCGGACTTTCCGTCCAGGCGCCGGAAGCCGCGCTCGCGGCGTGACTCTGTTTCCGTAAAGGAGCCGCTTTTAGAGCAAGGCGATGCGCCGAACACGAGTCGGCGCATCCGCATCAGCCGTTCACACCGCTGGAAAACCACCTTCGAAGACGAAATCCGCCTGCGGATTGCGCGCATTCGGCACTTCGCGCGCTTGCAGCGCCTCCGGCAAAGCGGATTTGTCGCCGCGCCGGCCGATCGCAATCGCCGCCTCGGGGCGGTACCCTTCTGGCACTTTCAATTCGATAACCGCTCGTTCCTTATCGAAACCGCCCATGGCATGAGTCGCCCAGCCGAGCCGTAACGCCTGCAGCGCGAAAAATCCCCAAGCCGTGCCTGTATCGAACGCATGGTTGTAATTGGGCACGAGCTTATTGTCTTGAACTACGGTCTGGTTGGTTTTCGAGACGAGCACGACGAGGGCGCCGGCGTTTTTCGCCCAGACCTGATTGCTCTCGTTGAGGAGACCCAAAAATCTGTCGAAATGCGGCGTGCCGCGCAATGCATAGAGAAAGCGCCAAGGTTGCAAATTGCTGGAGGATGGTGCCCAGCGGGCCGCCTCGAACATGCGGCGAAGCTCCGCTTCCGGCACGGCCTCGCCGATAAAAGCACGCGGCGACCAGCGATCGAGAAACATCGGATCGATCGGATGATCGGCGCGGCGCGGATTGCTGTCGTCCATGTTTTTTCCTGACGCGAAAGGCCGTGGGCAGCGCGGCGCCCGAACTGACCACGGAACATGGACGAAGCGAAGCTCAAATTATCGTGTGCGGCCTGTCGCCTGCTCGCTCAAGAGAGTCCGTGGTGGAAGGTGCCTGCACCTCCCTTTTCTCGCCCCCTGCCGATGGGCTCTCTGGCTTGATTTCTTCGCAGATCAGCGGCCCGCGCCAGCGGCCATAGCGCCAAGGGGTGGTCCAGGAACTGCCGTCGGGCAGGTGCTGCGGCACCGGATCGAAGCCATGAGTTCCCCAAGGCTGACAACGGCAAAGCCGCGCCAGCCCCATGAAGCCACCGGCCCAGAGGCCGTGGCGGGCGATCGCTTCGTCCATATAGGCCGAGCATGTCGGCAAATGACGGCAATATTGCCCGACGAATGCGGATAGGCTCAGCTGATAGCTCCGAATCGCATAATGCGCGGCACGGCGAGGAAAAACACGAAGATCCATCATGCCGGAACCCCTGCGCGGGACATGGTGCATGGATCGAAACAGAGAAGACCTGGACTGAAACGAAGAAAACTTAGCATTGCCGCCCGCTTCGTCAATGCCCATATCTCCATCGACCGCGAGTTCTGGTGCGGTTTCAGACCTTTGCGATTTAGGTGACAACGGCTTATTCTGCAGCCTTCCGCGCCGCCTCGATCTGATTGACGGCATCGACCGTCGCCTCGAAAGTCAACAGGGTCGAAGTGTGACGCGCCTTGAAATCGCGGACAGGTTCGAGCGCGGCGAGTTCTGCCCATTTGCCTTGCGGCGGCGGGCCGTTTTCCTTCAGCATGGCGCGCACATCGTCGCGCAACTGGCGCAACTCTGGCGCCGTCGCGCCAATGACATTGCGGGCCATGATGGAGGCGGCCGCCTGACTCAGCGCACAGGCTTTCACGTCATGCGCGAAATCCGCGACCTTCCCGTCCAACATGACAATGTCGACGATGATGGTCGAACCGCAGAGTTTCGAATGCACTTTGGCCGTCGCGTCCGGCGCGGCCAATCGACCCTGGCGGGGAATATTGGCCGCCAGTTCAAGAATTTTATCGCTGTAAATATCAGTCAGCATGGCTCAGGACTCGAAGGCAAGGCCCCGGTGACGGTACGAATGAGATACTATATAGGGTGCGAGAGCTTGGCGAACGAGATCTGGCACATTTCCAGCAGGCTCCCCTGTTCGAAGTCCGTCGGCGCTCGTGCCGAAGGGCTGGCCATCATTCCCACAATCAACCCAAAGGAGGCACCACATGGATGACGTGGTTAAGTCCTTGTTCGAACGCCAGCCGCCCAAGGCCAAAGCGCCCGAGTCTGAAGCGCTCAAGTCCGAAGCGCCGAATACCCCTGAGCCGAACAGCATTGAGGCGAATACCATTACGCCAAAACCTCCGCGCCCGACCCGCGAAGAGGCAGAAGCGGCAGTGCGCACTCTGCTTCTTTGGGCCGGAGACAATCCGGACCGGGAAGGTCTGCGCGATACACCCCAGCGCGTCGTGAAGGCCTATGAGGAATTCTTCTCCGGCTATCACGACGATGCAAGCGACGTGCTGGCGCGCGTTTTCGCGGAAGTACAAGGCTATGACGATCTCGTGCTCGTGCGCGACATCGCCTTTTCGTCGCATTGCGAACATCACATGGTGCCTTTCGTCGGCAAGGCCCATATTGCCTATTATCCGAGCGAACATGGCGTCGTTGGGCTTTCCAAGCTTGCCCGGCTCGTCGATGTGTTCGCACGCCGCCTGCAAACGCAGGAAGCTTTGACGGCGCAGATCGTCGGAGCGATCGAGCAGTATTTACAGCCACGTGGCTGCGCTGTGATGATCGAAGCTGAACACATGTGCATGTCGATGCGCGGAGTCCTGAAACAGGGTGCGACCACGATCACCAATCAGTTCACCGGCATCTTCCGCGATGATCCGGCTGAACAGGTGCGCTTCCTGTCGCTGCTGCGCAACAAATAGGCCGCGGAGCGCGGAAGACCAAAGGTAAAGCCGCGTGAAAAGGACAGCATTCACTAATGACCCTGCCCGCTGCCCAGCCCTTTCCTCTGCCCGCCGATAAGGAGGCGCTGGAAGAAGGCGCCCTTTTCACCCCCCGTTTCGATGCCGATGGCTTGATCGCCTGTATCACCACCGACAGCCACGACGGGACGGTGCTGATGTTCGCTTTCATGAATGCCGAAGCCTTGCGTCTGACGCTCGAAACCGGCATCGCGCATTATTGGTCGCGCTCGCGGCAAAGTCTCTGGCGCAAGGGCGATACCTCCGGCCAGACCCAAAAGGTGACGGAAATTCGCACCGATTGCGATCAGGACGTGCTGCTCATGAGGGTTGAACCGGGCGGCGACGGCGGGGCCTGCCATACTGGCCGCAGATCCTGCTTCTATCGCCGGCTTGTGTCTGATCGAGATGGCACGACTCTCGTCAAGGACGACGCCTAGATTGTTTCAAATAGAGAGCGGCAAACATTCAAATAGAATCGGTGCTGCCGCTCTTGTCTTTTGTTTTCGCATCAGATTTGTCCCGCAGGTGGGAACCGGCTGCGTGTCTGATGTTCTAGCTGTGGAACCTCAAGAGGTTGTCCAGTGGGAGACCGAGGCGGCTGATGGATGGTTTGGCTCTGGATCTATCTGCCCAGCGCCCTATTCAAACAACGATCGTAAACGTCGAGGCAAACACCCATGCAGCGGCCTTCGGTCTTAGTGCCTGCGCCGTATGTACTACAAGAGTGATCGCACTTATTGTGCGTCGTAGTGCAAGCTTCGGCCTGCTTCGAAGGCTTTTTCTGCTGCGCTATTGTTCCAACTTGACGGCTTGATCCTGACCGCCCTCCATATAGGAGATCGGTTCGCTTGGCTTTGTCCCCACCTCCCATGCCGGCCGCGACGCCCGGTGAAATGGCAAGGAAAAGCATCCCCGCTGAAAGTCCTGCGATGAGACAAATGGATTTCCAAGTGATCAAGGAAGACATGTTCTCTCTCCTGTCGGTTCCAGCAATTCCTAGCAAATGCCCCTCTTCAACGTCCGGCCAAGGCTTGTTCGACGAACACCGAGATGACAGCGCGGCTCGTCACCGACGCGCTGGTGATAGCGACGCGAGCAAGCCCGGCTGAAGTGGACCCCATTCGCAGGACCAAGGGCCGTTGGATTTAAGGTGTAATCTCGCCTGCCCTTGTCCTTCGAAAATCAAGCTGCTTCTTGCCGCTTCTGCTGTGAGTATGCGGGCAACGAAAATTGTAAAAGGTCATCCAAGAACTGATGCCGGCCCGCGCCTCGCGGCCGTCGACATCGATAAGGACCGGCTGGCAGACCCAAAATTTTTCGATGCTGGCGCGGATGCGCGCGACCTGCTCCCCGTCTTGGCGGCGCAGCTTACGCTGCGCCAACCCGTTCGCTCGTACCACAGTATGACAGACGAGTTCAGCCTCTCACCGTCACGTCACCGCTTGATGACGACCACCTCCAAATATTCACTTGGCACGACCATGGTGCCGTCGTCGGCCTTGTTCAT
>DAIESR010000554.1 GCA_027346205.1 Beijerinckiaceae bacterium | reverse complement strand
TAGGTCACCTGGTTTTCGACGATTTGCGGAGCTTGGCGGGACAATATGTCTCGGCCGATGCAGGCGCGACATAGTTAAGGCTCCAGCACGGAATCCCAATAAAGATAGTCCATCCAGCTCTCGTGCAGATAATTGGGCGGGAAGAGCCGGCCGTTGTGGTGGAGATCGTTGACTGTCGGCTGATAGGGATGCCGCGCCGGAAACATATGAACTTCGGCGGGGAGGCGGTCGCTCTTGCGCAAATTGCAGCAGGAACAGGCAGCGACGACATTTTCCCAGGTCGTGGTGCCGCCCTTGGAGCGGGGGATCACATGGTCAAAGGTCAATTCCTCGCGGGTGCCGCAATATTGGCAGGTGAAACGGTCGCGCAGGAAGACGTTGAATCGGGTGAAGGCGGGATGTCGGGATGGTTTGATATAGGTTTTCAGCGAGACAACCGAGGGCAGCCGCATTTCGAAGCTCGGACTTCGGACCGTCTTGTCATATTGCGAGACGATATTGACCCGATCGAGAAAAACCGCCTTGATCGCATCCTGCCAAGACCAGAGCGATAGCGGATAATAGCTCAGGGGCCGAAAATCGGCATTGAGCACGAGCGCCGGACAGGCTTCCGGCGAGACCATGGGTTGGCAGTGGACCGTCAAACCTGGTACCTCGCTCGCGTCCGATGAGGCAGCTGTGGCTCGAACCGCAACAGGCGGTCCGCATCGGACACATCCTATTCCCTTAGGATCGACCTTTTGTGACGTTCAATCCTAAAGAGCCTTAATCACTAAGGCAAATCGCTTCTTCCCCTACAGTCTATAGAACCAATGGCGGCAATGTGACGGTCAGATTGCCGCAGCCTAGAGCATGGCTTATAGGGGCAGCTGACGCCAGTTTTCTTACCGCGTCGGGATCGGCGTTCCGCTCCTATAATCATAGAAGCCGCGCTGAGTCTTGCGTCCCAGCCAGCCCGCCTCGACATATTTGACGAGAAGCGGGCAGGGCCGGTATTTCGAATCCGCGAGGCCTTCGTGCAGCACCTGCATCACGGCTAGAACCGTGTCGAGCCCAATGAAATCAGCGAGCTGCAAAGGCCCCATCGGATGGTTGGCGCCGAGCCGCATGGCCGTGTCGATCGCGTCGACGGTGCCAACCCCTTCATAAAGGGTGTAGATCGCCTCATTGATCATCGGCAGAAGAATTCTGTTGACGATGAAGGCTGGGAAGTCTTCCGAGACGATCGCTGTCTTGCCGAGCCGCTTGATCAGCTGCTTGGAAGCCTCGAACGTCGTGTCCTCCGTCGCTATGCCGCGAATCAGCTCGACGAGCTGCATACGCGGTACCGGATTCATGAAATGAATGCCGATGAATCGTTCCGGCCGGTCGGTGACCGAGGCGAGCCGCGTGATCGAGATCGAGGACGTGTTCGTCGCCAGCATGCAGTCCTTGCGCAGCAGCGGGCATATATTCATGAAGATCTTGCGCTTGACCTCTTCATTCTCGGCGGCGGCTTCGAGAACGAGATCACAATCGGCAAAGGCGTGTTGATCGAGCGCCGGCTTGATCCGCTCCATGGCGGCTCGGCGCGTTGCCTCATCGATCTGCCTGCGCTCGATGAGCTTGCCCATATTGGCGTCGACATGGCCAAGGCCTTCCTTGATCCGCTCTTCGGTAACGTCGTTGAGTATGATGTCGAGGCCCGCGAGAGCGCCGACCTGGGCAATGCCGACACCCATTTGGCCGGCACCGATGATACCGAGTTTCTGAATTTCAGACATGGGTCCTCATCCAATGGGAACGGCTTGCGCGCCTTCCATTCGCGGAGGGCGCCTTCCACAGCTGTCGCATCCTCAACAAGCACGCCGCCTTTTCGTCCCAGTGGCGCTCGGGCTTTGGCGGTCTTTCCGGCTCATTGCCGGCTTTTGGCCAGCTCTTCCTTCAAAGCCGGCAGAACGGTGAAAAGATCGCCGACAATGCCATAATCGGCGATTTGGAAGATCGGCGCCTCTTCATCCTTGTTGATGGCAACGATGACTTTCGAATCCTTCATGCCGGCAAGATGCTGAATCGCGCCGGAAATGCCGACCGCGATGTAGAGATCCGGCGCGACGATCTTGCCGGTTTGGCCGACCTGCCAATCATTGGGAGCATAGCCGGCATCGACCGCCGCGCGCGAGGCGCCAACGGCGCCGCCGAGTTCATCGGCGAGCGGCTCGATCAGGGACGCGAAATTCTCGGCGCCCTGCAGCGCCCGTCCGCCGGAAACGACGACACGGGCCGAGCCGAGTTCCGGCCGATCGGATCGTGACAGCTCCTCATGCGCGAAGCGCGATACGGCCAGATCTGTCGCAACGGCGATTTTTTCGATCGTCGCGGTGCCGCCTTCCCCGACCGGCTGGAACGCTGCCATGCGCACCGTAATGACTTTCTTGGCATCGCTGGATTGCACTTGCTCGATCGCATTGCCGGCGTAAATCGGCCGCTCGAACACATCCGGCGCGTGAATCTTGATGATTTCAGAAATCTGCATCACGTCGAGCAATGCGGCAACCCGCGGCATGACATTCTTGCCGGTCGAGGTCGCCGCCGCCATGATCGTGTCATAGGCCGGAGCCAAGGAGACGATCAAAGCCGCCAGAGGCTCGGCCAGCCGGTGCGCATAGATCGTGTCATCGGCCAGCAAAACTTTCTCGACACCGGTGAGACGCGCTGCGGCTTCGGCGGCCTTGGCCACTTCTTGTCCCGCGACCAGCACATGAACCGCGCCGCCGAGCGCCGCAGCCGCGGCAAGAGCCTTGGCGGTCGCCTCGTTGAGCTGATTGTTCTGGATCTCGGCGAGCAGCAAAATCGTCATTGGATGACTCCCGCCTCATGCCTGAGCTTGCTCACGAGCTCAGCCGCGGAGGCGACCTTGATCCCGGCTTTGCGAGCCGGCGGTTCGAATGTCTTCAGAACTTTTAGGCGCGGTGTCAGATCGATGCCGAATGCGGCCGCCTCCTTCTCCTCGATCACTTTCTTCTTCGCCTTCATAATATTTGGAAGCGTCGGATAGCGCGGCTCGTTGAGGCGCAGATCCGTCGTCACCACCGCCGGCAATTTCAATTCGACGGTCTCGAGGCCTCCATCGACTTCGCGCTTGATCGCGACCAGACCTTCGCCAATGTCGATTTTCGACGCGAAAGTGCCCTGGCCCCAGCCGAGCAGAGCGGCGAGCATTTGCCCGGTCTGATTGCAATCGTCGTCGATCGCCTGCTTGCCGAGAATGATGAGGCCCGGCTGTTCCGTCTCGGCGATCGCCTTCAGCAATTTGGCGACCGCGAGCGGCTCCAAACGCTGGTCCGTCTTGACGAGCACGCCGCGATCGGCGCCAAGCGAAAGGCCGGCGCGAATCGTTTCCGCCGCTTGCACCGGACCGATGGAGACGAGCACAATCTCGGTCGCCTTGCCGGCCTCCTTCAGCCGCAAGGCTTCTTCCACAGCAATTTCGTCGAACGGATTCATCGACATTTTGACATTGTCGAGTTCTATGCCCGACCCATCCGTCTTGACCCTGATCTTGACGTTATAATCGACTACCCGTTTGACGGGCACGAGGATCTTCATCGAAGAACTCCAATCGGCCGGCCTCTACCATATCGAGGTGTCGTAAGCTTCCCCCCGAGGCGAGTCAACGCGAGCCATGAGCTGAGCCGCGCGGCATTCCTATCGGTTCGAACCTCGCCGCGTTTTGACATCACGTGCGGACTTTGACATCGGCCGGCGTTTTCACGCCGAGGCTTTTGCTGACGAAGAGGCCGCCATGCAGGAGCCCGCCCGTGTCTATGCCATGGCCGATGCCCACGGACATATGCCATTGGCACGGAATATTAGCCTTGTTCAGATCCTCGGCGGCAAGGAAAAGGCTTTCGACGGAGATGAGATCATCCTCATTGCCGTGAATGAGAAAAATCGGCGGCGGCCGGCCATGCCCGTCCCGCGCATTTGCCTCCAGCAGATGTTCGGGGCCGACGAGAACACCCGAATAGCCAAGGATCGCGGCCGGCGCGCGGCTGCGACGCAGACGCACATGCAAGGCCATCATCGTGCCCTGGCTGAAGCCGACAAGCGCCAGTCGGCTGTCGTCGAGCTTGAGCCGGGCGAGTTCCGCATCGAGAAAAGCGTCGAGCGCTGGGCGCGCGTCGACGACACCCTGCCAGAGCTCATCCGGATTGCTCATGTTGAGCGGAAACCATTGCCGCCCGGTAGGCGCCTGGGCACAGGGGTGGGGCGCGTGCGGCGAGACGAAAGCGGCATCCGGCAAGAGCGATTGCCATTGCTTGCCGATCGCGATGAGGTCATCACCATCCGCGCCATAGCCGTGAAGAAAGACGACGAGTTGCTTCGCGACGCGGTTCTTCGGTGGGATGCGCGGGCCATCGAGAGAAGAGGCCATTTTGAAATCCTCGGTGGATCATGCCGTTCGGGGGAGACCCCTTTCGGCTGAGGGTCGGGTTCGGGTCCGTATAGCACGCCGCGGCGCAGGTTTCGGTAGGGACATTGGCTCGGCGCCCCCATCGGGGTGGCATCACCGTTGCTTGCCAAGCTAGGGGCAAGATGGGTGATTCAGCGCGCGTTGCTCAAGTGTGGCAACCCATGTGCGACAAAGCGCTGCGCAAGCGTGGCCGCAGGCTTCGGATCGATGCGAATGTGACCGATCCGCCGCTACGATTTTCGCTTTTCGCGACGGTCTTTGCGGTATGGCGGATGCGATGTCGCTTTTTTGCCAGCTATGCCTATCTAGATATAGAGAATTCAAGTGGAGAGGCGCCATTTGGTGCGGGGCGGATCGGCTCAAAGTCGTTCTTTAGTTGCTCTATGCTGTAGGTATGCCACAGACTAGAATGTAAGTCTGCCTCATGCCTGATTCGTTGGCCTGAGCATTTTCCAGCGAAGCGGTACCGAGTTTGCGCTGGAAAATACTCTAACTTTTTGCTTGAGACATCGGATATATCCGATGTCTCAAGTGGGTTTTAGACATCGGATATATCCGATGTCTCAGAAATGCGAATGGAAGCGTTGGAGGCGCGCCGCCGGCCGTTTGTCCTGCCGTGGCAAAGGGCC
>DAIESR010000121.1 GCA_027346205.1 Beijerinckiaceae bacterium | reverse complement strand
TCGATGAGCGAACCGACACCCGAACTCAGCGAGTTCGATAGATTCGAAACAAAGGTCTGCTGCGCAGTGATATTTGTCTGGGTCGCGCCAATCGTGCTGGCGGCCGTCTCAATGCTCGTCAGCCCTGCTTCGATATCCTTCAACATATTCTGCAAATCGCCGAGAGTCGCAGCCGACACGTTGAGGCTGAGAACCGAGGCACTCGAGTAGTTCGTGCCGTTTTTATCGAGAATGCCGGTACCGCCCGAGATATTGGCCGTGCTGCCAACCGCCAGATTGGTGCCGAACAGCGCGGTATTCGACGTATTGATCGAGATGAAGCTCACGCCGTTCGTTGCGTCGTAGGAAGCGATGAGCTTGACGGTACCGCCAGTCGTCGCGAGAAAGTTCTGATTGTTGAAGGTGGCCGAATTGCCGATACTGATCAATTGCCCCTGCTGGGCCGCGATATCCGTCTGGATCTTGCTGAGATCCGTGCCGGGATTTTCGGCCGTTATGAGGTCGTTCTTGATATTGTTCATAATGGAAATCGTCGAATTCAGCGCAGCACTCATCTGGCTGAGCATCGACGAACTTTCCGAAAGCCCGTTGGAGACGGACCCGAGCGCACCGACCTGCGAGCTCATCGAGGTCGCGATCGACCAATAAGACGAATTGTCGGCAGCGCTCGAAATACGGAGACCAGTCGAAACCTGATTCTCATATTTGGCCAGATTCGATTGAGTCTGGTTGAGCGCCATCAACGCCGTCATGGCGGCATTGTTAGTAAGGAGGCTGCTTGACATCGTATGTCCCTGAAGTTGAATGATTTCTTTTGAGGGGACATACCGGATTTTCGCCGGTACGGCAGAACGGCTTAATGCCTATGGGTACCGTCCAGCCCCAATCTACCGTGGACGCGATGATAGCGATGAAATCTTTCCTGAAACTTAACACGGGCGACGGCGACACCCTCCACTCCGCGGCGCGACATCAATACCGCAGCACTCCACTACCACGGAATTCGTCCGTAGCGGGCGATCAACTGCAGGTACTCGTTCTTGCTTTCGGCAGCGGCCGCCAGATTGGTCGCAATGCGGTACATGCCCGACCCACGATGAACGAGCCGCCTTATCAGAGGCTGTGAGGAAAGATGGCGCCTGACGGAGCTACGTGGCCCACCTTGGGTCAAAACATTGGCGATCCAGGGGCGGACTTGCGCGCAGCTGTCGAGGGTGACCGGCGCCGTCGATTCCACCAGATGAATACGATTCGCTTGGCTAAATGCGAGCCGTCCCAGCCAATCATTGTCAAGGTGCCAACGAAAGGACTCGTCGAACGGCCCTACTTTCCGCCACAGATCCGTCGCCATGATCCAACCGGAAGGCGTCGGAAAATCGTTGACCCGGATGCACCGGCCATCGGCATCGATTTCCAATTGATTCGACGAAACGAAATCACATATGTCGAGAAAGGAAAGCGCCCAGGAGAGAAAATTCGGCTCCCATCGATCGTCGTCCTCGAGCAGCGCGATAAAATCATGGCCCTGCGCAGCAGCTGTCGCGGCCACATTGATCGCCGCAGCCTGGCTACGGCCGCAGCTGCGCACAAAACTTACGTCAGGTAGCCCGGCGAAGGGTGGCGGCACCTTTGCATCAGCATCGATTCCAACAAAAAATGAAAGATGGACGCCGGAAGGAATGCTTTGCGCGCCGGCCGCCTCGATCGCCTGCTCGACGAAGAGCTTACCCCCTTCGCCACCTTCGAGCCGCGAAGGAATGACCACGGCAATAGAACGCTCAGCCGACCTTCTCATGATATTCCCTCAACTGGATGGGTTCGGGCAAAACTGCGGAGGGCGCGACGGCCGACGTCATTTCCGGCAATCGACCGATGAATTCCTGAAAGACCTGCGCCCGGTGCTGCGGCACGAATAAAATGTCGAGATAATAGATCCGCGCCTTGCCGAGGCTCGCCTCATTCGCCTTGTAGCGCGCGCCAATTCTAATCAATTCGAGCACCACATTCCATTTTTCGATCATGGTGCCGGCACAAAGGCAAAAGCCGAAATTATCGAAGCCGGCGACATAGGGAAAATCATCCGCAAGGGCGAGCAGAATACTGCTCCATGCCGATATATCTGTCGGATCCTCGATCTGCGCCTCGACCCAGAGCATCGGCTTCCAACGTTTGAGCCAGTCGATATTCTGCCGAACGACCACATGATCGTAACCGTCGAGATCGGTTTTGACCAAATCGACGCCAGTCTGCGCCAGATCGGAAAAAGACACACGCCGCGGCTCCAACAGCGCCTGCATCTTTCCGCTGTACCGCCTATCTCTAACATTGCCCGTCCCGTTCATGGCCGTGATGTTTCCGCGGTCTTCTTCGGCACCGACGAAAGCCCAGACGACTTCGCTGTCACAGAAATGGGCGAAGTTCTTCTCGACATTGAACTTTGCGTATTTATAAAACTCCAAGGATGCATCCACGGAAATCGATTTGGACAGCCGCACACCACTCAGTCGCATCATTGTCATGGTATCAAAAATATTAGCACCTATGTCGAGTACCGACGCGTCGCCCACCATTCTGTTGAACACGGTGAGCAGCAGCGGCAAGCGACGGTCATAAAGCGGGTGGGCGCGCAGATAATGATCGAGCTGATGCGATTGAGGCGCAAGCAGCTCGATCTCAAGATCGCCGTTCGAAAACTGCATCGTCTTATGCTGGCGACCACCAAGACAATGTTGCCATGGCGTATTATTTCTCAGCGCCGGATAAATATAGAGAGCACCGCCGAGCCTTTTGATATCTTCATTGAAGCTGACATGCTCACAAATCTCGTCACCGTCACGATCAAGACCCACATAGGTGGCCTTCAAAGCATAATTCAGCCTGTAGAGCGCCAAGCCTCCAAAGGCGGAGGTGACCGAAATCGGCGGATGATTCTTGTCAATCGGAACTTGCAGATCGCAGACGAGGGTCTGGAAAACTTCGGCCTTGCGGCTCATCGGCGCGCCATGAAACGCCTTCCAACAATCGATCTCGCACCAATGCTCATGACGCAGGGCATAGATATCGTAATAGATCGGGTCTGAAACGGCGAAGATACCGGCATTCTCGGGACGGGCGAAAAGAAACTCGGTCGCCGCCGCAAAACTGTCCGGCGATATCTCCTTCACATTCACCTCGTCGAAATCCATGATGCAGAGCGCGTCATGATCGACGAGGTCATGCTCTTTAATGTATTCTAGAATGTGATTGCGTAGGAATGCGAGCCGTTGCGTGCGCTGGCGCAAGTTGGCGCTCAACCCGTCGAGGCAGATGATCCGTGCGTTGTCACGGCCCGCGCACCAATTCCCGAGGATCGCCTTCGTGTCATCGATCGAGTCATTTTCCGCGAATATGAAAAAGGCTCTTTCCGCCAAAGCCGCCAGTCGTGCACAATTTGCCAACACCTGCGGCAAAAAAGCTGCGCTGTCTCTCACGCAACCAACGAAAATGATCGATCTTGCCATGACCTTCACCTCTTTCACCTGATCGGTTCGCAGCCTCAGCTATAAGAACGCACGAGGCTGCCGACCAGCATGTTCCAGCCGTCGATAAGAATGAAAAACAATATTTTAATCGGCAGAGAAATGACCGAGGGCGGCAACATCATCATGCCCATGGACATTGTGATGGTGGCTACGATCATGTCGATGACGAGAAAGGGCAAGGCTATGAGAAAGCCCATCTCGAAGCCGCGCCGCAATTCGGAGATCATGAATGCGGGGATGAGAATCCGCATATCGACTTCTTCGCCCGGCTTCGGCTTGGTCTCAGGCGGCGCGAGATCGGCAAAAAGCTTCAGATCCTTGTCGCGGACCTGCTTGAGCATGAACTGGCGGAACGGTTCGATGATCTTTGGAAAGGCTTGCTGCTCCGTCATTTTATTGTCCATCATCGGCTGGACCCCATCTCGCCAGGCCCGATCGAAAGTCGGCGTCATCACGAAAAAGGTCATGAACAGAGCGAGACTGATGAGGACGAGATTGGCGGGCGTATTCTGTAAGCCCAGTCCCGAGCGTAGAAACGACAAAGCGACGATGAACCGCGTGAAGCTCGTGACCATGATGAGAAGGCCCGGCGCGACTGACAGCACCGTCAGTAGAGCGACGAGCTGAATGATACGCGCTGCGGCACTGGCATTGCCTTGCGGAATCAGAGCATTGAGGTCCGGCGTCTGAGCCAGGGCGGCGCTCGTTGCGACGATCAGAAAGGCAGCGGCGAGAGCAAGTCTTTTCACTGCACCACCAAGGTTTCAATAATGAGCTCACGAACATGCCCGTCAGAACGGATGGACGCGCGCTCGTTGAGATCCTCGCGCAGATGCTCAAGCCCGCTGGCGCCGGCGAGTTGCGCCATGCTCACCGTCTTCATATAGGCCAATATATCTTGAGAGATTTTGGCGGCGAGCAACTCCGGCGCCGACACCTTCGTCTTGTCATAGACGATCGAGGTCTGCAGCCGCACCCAAGCATTAGCCGGCTCCGCGAGATTGGCAATGATCGGAGGCAAATCGAGCAGGCTGACATCCGCGCCATATTTGGGCAGCGGCCCAGCCACTGTGCTGCTCTCAGGCTTTTGTTCGAAGCGTTTGACCTTCGCGATGAGCTCTATTCCGAAGAACCCACCCATGCCCACAGCCAGGATGGTCAGAACGACCATGGCTCCAATCCATTTCCCTAACGACAGATTTGCGCCATCGGACGAACCGAACATCAGAACATGCGCCTTGTCACTGGCCAAAGGCCTTGGAATTGCCCCATGTGTGCCACTCGCGCTACCGATCGTCGACCCCGATCCAAACTCTCCACGAAGGCCATTACAAAGCTTCGATAGTCACGTCACATAGGCGCGGCCATAAAGCCTTGTCGATCCGATCAAGTTCAGGCCAGGCCAATCATCGCGAACATTTTCGTCCGGCCTACTACATCGGCTTCAGGCGATCCCAAAGCTGTTGACCAAACCCTGGTTGTTGAACTTCCATGATTCGGCCACGGCCGCCATAAGAAATACGGGCTTCCGCGATCTTGTCATAGGAAATCGTGTTATTCCTCGAGATATCGAGGGGCCGAATAATTCCCGCGACATTCAAAATACGCAGCTCATAATTCACCCGCACCTCTTGCGAACCGCTGATGATGAGATTGCCATTGGGCATCACATCGGTGACCACTGCCGCGACCGACAGTTTGATGTTTTCCGAACGATCGATCGATCCTTGCCCCTGCGTGGTCGACCTAGAGGTCACATCGGTCTGCGGGTTGAATCGCGTCATCGCGCTCTTTTGGCTGAGCGTATAATTCAACCCGCCCTTGATTTCCGAGTTTTGCGCGCGGTCGGTAGAATTTCCGAATGTCGCCTTGTCATTGATTGCGATGAGGACGGTGATCACGTCGCCGATCTTGGTCGCCCGCTGATCGCTGAAAAGATCATTGCGGCTCCCATTCCATAAAGATTGGCTATGCGCACGGCTCTGCGGCACGAAAAGCGCGGCGGCCGTTGGACGCACATCGGTTGAAAGCCCGGCACCGATCGCGCTCATCTTGGGCGCCCGCATGATCTCGCTCATGTCGCCGGCACAGCCCGCGAGCAGCAAGGCAACCGGAAGCGCACAGAGGATTTTCATTTCATGATTTCTTTCCGCCGGTGGCGCTGACCGGCCCGACCATCGCATTGGTGATACGCGCAGCGCGGGCCGGATCCATTTCGGCTAGGATCGCGCTGGCGACCCGCGCATTTAGCTTGGCGAGAAGCGACGCCGCCATCACCTCGTCCATGGCGGCGAGCTGCGCGGCGGCCGAATCCGGGCGCATGCGCGAATAAATGGCGACAATGTCTTCTTTCGCCTGCTTCAGGGCTTCATCATGCATGTGAAGCCAATCCTCATATTCGACCCGCTTGGCTTCGAGCGCCGCAATCCGCTGTTTCAACTTGGCCGCGAGGTTGGTCAATTGCTCGGCCTGCCACGCAACCCGCGCATCGACAGCCGCGGCTGCCGTATTCGAGCAAAA
>DAIESR010000548.1 GCA_027346205.1 Beijerinckiaceae bacterium | reverse complement strand
ACATGAAGTGGTCCGGCCCGATCCTTCAGCCACGATGTTGTGAATCGGCCGACAAGTCAAAGCTGCCGCAAAACGGCCGCGTGCGCCCCCGCGCAGCGACAACATGATGAAAGACTGGCATGTGCTCTCGGGCCGTTGCCGCACCATGCCAAATCATCATTCGGCACCAAGACTCCGCCGGCCCTCACGCGCGCGCTCTTCGTCCATGCCGAGAATTTCTTCGATGAGATAAAGCGGGCGTCCTTTCACTTCGGCAAAAATGCGGCCGATATATTCGCCGAGAATGCCGAGCGACAGGAGCTGAATGCCGGCGAGAAAGGTAATCGCGACGATCAGCGACGCAAAGCCCGGCACATCGTCGCCGAAAGCCAGCGTCCTGATCGCAAAATAGATCGCCGTCGCCAGCGAGAGTACAGAAATCGACGTGCCGACATAGGTCCACACCATGAGCGGCAAAGTCGAGAAGGACATCAGCCCGTCGAGCGCGAAACGGGTCAGCTTGCGATAGCTGAATTTCGAACTGCCATGCGCGCGGGAAGCGATATCGAAAGGCACGCCGATGGATTTGAACCCGATCCACGCATAGAGGCCCTTGGAAAAGCGTGCCTTCTCGCGCATGCTCCGAAGCGCTGTCACCGCCTGCCGATCGAAAAGGCGGAAATCGCCTGCGCCTTCCGGCAGGCTCATCTCGCCAAAGGCGCGGAAGAGCCGATAGAATTGTTCTGTCAGGAGACGCCGGACCGGCCCGTCGGCAGCGCGGTCGCAACGCTGACCATAGACATTCTTATAACCCTCGCGCCAGCGGGCGACGAATGTCTCGATCGTTTCGGGCGGATGCTGAAGATCGGCATCCATGATGACGACCGCGGCCCCGGAAGCAAAATCGAGCCCGGCCGCGATCGCCACCTCCTTGCCGAAATTGCGGCTGAGCGCGATCGCGCAAACTCTTTCGTCCGCCGCATGGGCCACGCGCATCATTGCAAATGATTCGTCGGTCGAGCCGTCATCGACGAAAAGGATCTCGAAAGAAGCGACACAGCGCTCCAGCGCCGGCTTCAACCGGTGGAGCAAAAGATCGAGGGATCGCGCCTCGTTGAAAGCGGGGATCACGACAGAAAGCTCCGGCGCCGGTTTCGGCGCGGCTTGCGATGTCACCAAGGATGACATGCGCTCGTGCTCGCCGTATTTTGCATACACATTTGCACCTGGCGCGCTCCTCCCTGTAGACTTCACTGCAATTTCTTCGGCTGAACTGGCGACGGCACAGTCGCAGGCATCGTAAACCGCGTGCCCCATTTCCACAAAATCGGCCTCTGGCTCGCCTTTTGGGAGCCGATTTCGGCACGAAGCGATGACGCCTCATGGTCAAAGACCTTTATCCAGCCGGCCCGCAACAGAAACAAACACTGCGCTTCTGTCTGTGCGCCGATGATTTCGGGCTTTCAGAAGCCGTGAGTCGCGGCATTCTTTGCGCGCTCGACGCCGGTCGTCTTTCAGCAACAAGCGCGATCACGACACGGCCGCATTGGCGCGAGGCGGCGCGCCAACTTTCTGCGTTCCAGGAGCGCGCCGAAATCGGCCTGCATCTCAACCTCACTTTGGCCGCACCTCTAACATCCATGCCGCGTTTCGCTCCTGCGGGACTATTGCCGGACATCCACCGCGTGCTCGGCGCCGCTCGAAAGCGAAGCTTGCCGCTCGCCGAAATCGCTCGTGAGATCGCTGCGCAGATCGATACATTCGCAGAAGCTTTCGGCCGCTTTCCGGATTTTATCGACGGCCACCAGCATGTCCATATCCTGCCCGGTCTTCGGCAGGTGCTCTTCGACACGCTCGAAAGCAAGGGCCTCGCTGGCAAGCTCTGGCTCCGCGACTGCGGTGACCGACCCTTTCGCATCCTGGCCAGGAAGATCCAAATCAAAAAAGCTCTGGCGATCGCCTGGCTCGCACGCGGATTCGCGACTGAGGCGCGCGCCCGCGGATTCGCAATGAACGAGGGATTCTCGGGGTTTTCGGCGTTTTCGGAAACGCGCGACTATGCCGCCGATTTCGCCAACTATCTCGTCGCCCCCGGCACCGTCCATCTCGTCATGTGCCATCCGGGCCATATCGACGACGAACTTACGCGGCTCGATCCCGTGACACAAACCCGCGAAAGAGAACTCGCCTTTCTGCTTTCACCATGGTTCAGCGATTGTCTTGCGCGACAAGGCGCCGAGCTCGCGCGCCTTCGCTGGGACGGTCAATTCGAAACTTCCGCATGTTTAACCAACAATTAAACCGTTGCGGGCAATGTAGCGCATATTGCCTATCCCGCGTTGCTTCGGTCATCCCGACGTTTTCCAGCCTCGGGCCCTTCGCTTTGCCGTGCAACATCCTTGACTACTACATACTCGAAATTTCACGTGGACATGGTCGCCATAGACGCACAATCGCCCGTATTTTCCAACGAGACATCCTTCAGACGCTCGATTCTGGCGGTGTCACTCGCGGCGATTGCAATGGCATTCATCGTCATCGTCACGATCGCCGCCATTTACAATCATGACAAGGGAATCCGCCAACTGAAACAGAATGCGGAAGTGTCGCTCAACATCGTCTCGATCCAACCGCTCGCCCAGATCGTCGAGGCCCACTATAGCATAGCAGCTGAGGCGCGCCTGCAGGCACTGACCAGCGCCCCGAATTTCCGGGCGGGGCTCATCGCGGACACCGACGGTAATGTCATCGCTATGTTCCCGAACCCTCCGGGTGCGCTCGACGCAAAGCAGCTCATGCGCGGTCTTGATCATACAGACACGGGCCACGCGGCTGATTTGAAAATCGTCTCGGACAACATAGTGATCGTCCGCAAGCCACTCTATACGTCACCTCCCGACCGCCATTTGGTCGGCTTTATCGCGGCGCAATATTCCCTGGCAAATACGAAGGCCACAGCCTGGCGCGAACTTTCTGGCTCGATTATCGGAGCCTTCCTCATTCTCGGCCTAGTCGGCGTCATTTTGCATGTCAGCCTCGGGCGCGTCACCTCCCCTCTCTAAAAACTCGCCCAAGCCGTGCTCAAAATAGCCGATGGCGATCTCACAAGTGAGGTGCCGAGCCAAACGCGTAGCGATCAAATAGGCATGCTGGCACGCGCTATCCAATTCTTCAAGGAGAAGCTTGTAGAGCGTGAGGCTCTGCAAACGGAAAAGGCCTCAACCCAGTCCCACACCGATGCACGAAGACGACGACTCGATGCCTTGATCGATGAATTTCGCTTCGCAGTCGCAGACACTTTAGAGCAAGTATCGGTGCAAGGTGATGCTATGACGCTCGCCGCAACAAACCTCGCCGGTATTGCAACCGAAAGCAATCACCAAGCGCATGAGGCTGCCCGTGCCATCACGGAATCCTCTTCCAATGTCCGCACCGTCGCACGCGCCTCGGAAGAATTGTCGTCGTCGATCAACGAAATCGAGCGACAGGTCACCAAGACGCGCCGTGTCGTCACCACAGCTGCCCGCACGACCATACAGACTCGTTCTGCAACAGATGCACTCGCCGTCAAAGCCGAAGAAATCGGCGAAATCATCGCCCTTATCCAGGCCATCGCCGAGCAGACCAATATGCTCGCGCTCAATGCGACGATCGAAGCCGTGCGTGCAGGCGAATCCGGCCGCGGTTTTGCCGTGGTCGCCCAGGAAGTCAAATCCCTGGCAAGTCAGACGACAAGGGCGTCGCAGCATATCGCCGATCATGCCCTCGCGATCGAGGCGGTAACGGGCAAGGTGATCGAAGCCATAGGGGCGATCGCCGAAACAATGACCGAAGCGCAAGACGCGACAGAAATCATCGCAGTCGCAGTCCAGCAGCAGTCCAGCGCAGCGACCGAGATCTCGCGCAGCGTCGCCGAAACCGCGGCGGGCACGGAAAGTGTCGCTGGCAATGTCAATCACGTGGCCATCTGTGCCGCAGAAACCGATGCCTCGGCCAATAAGGTCCATCACGCTGCCGACAATGTGGCGACGCAAGCTAAAAGGCTCAGCGAAACCGTCGATGGATTTCTCCGAAATGTCGCCGCAATCTGATTGTCGGAATAAAGCTCGCGCTGCCACACCATCAATGGAACGTTCGACACCATGGCGGGCACGCAGGCGGGCCTCGCAAGCTGTACCCGCTTACCGGCGCTGCCACCGGTAGCGGGAGGGCTCTATTTCAAAAAGATGGAGCATGTCCTTCATCAATGAGACATCGGATATATCCGATGTCTAAAATAATGGAAAAGTCGATCAACTTTTCCGGGATATGTTCTAGAATGAGATTTTTCTGCGTCTTAGCGCCGATCCAGATCACATGGAATCGCTCTGCGATCCATGTGGCGGGTCAAATCGGCTCTAGGAACTATTGCCTGGGATGACGCGTCGTTAGCTAGGGTTGGAAATTCCAGCGGCAAGCGATGCCATATGCGGGAAGACAGGACGAATTCGGATGTTCCTCGCCTACTACAAGGTACATTATCATAGCATGATGCGCATCGCTATGGGCCTCGGGAGCATTTGGCGCGACGACTTTTCCGGCTGGTCGGCCGGCGCTGACAGAGATCGACAGATCAGCGCTCACGACGTTCACGTTCATCGATTCGGCAGCTGTGCCGATGCGGCAGAAAGTGACCACAGGAAGCAGGACTTAGGAAGATGAAATATGTGCTCTTCGTTCTGGGCCTTCTCCTGCTGCTCGTCGGCAGTTACTTCGTCTATGTCGGCTCCCACATCATTGAGATCGAGCGGGGATGGGCGAGCGTAATCGCAGGCACGACAGCAGTCGTCGGCGGCCTTCTCACGCTCGGTCTCGTGTGGATCATCAAAACTCTCGAACAGCTGCGCATGATAATCCAGGCACAAGAGATGATGAGCTTGGCGGTCAGAACCGCCATTCCGACAGCGCTTCATACAAGCGAGGCCCCCGCAAGCAGAACCCTGGGGAGCGCCGCCGATCTGCCGGTACCGATGACCGCCTGGCCACCACACACGGAAGCGGTTCGAGATCACGTGACGACAAAGAAAGAGTTCGCGGAGGCCGCATCATCGCATGGCGAACCGTCGCATGTCGAAACATGGCCTGTGGTCGAGACTTTTGAAATGAGTGATTATGACTCCTCTTCCGTGAAGATCAAGGACACCGCCCAACCACAGGTGGAAGAAAAGCCTCCCGTTGCCATGCGCCCAGAATTTTCGTCTTCGATCAAAGGCTTCTGGCAACGGGTTACCAAGACGAGCAATGCCTTCAGACCAGCTGCTAAGCCCGCGGCAGAACAAGAGCCGGCGGAGGAAGCGGCACCGCCACTCACCGCTCCCGTGTCAGAGCCGATCGCATTGGCGGAAGCACAGACAGAGGCGCGGCGAACAATGGAAATCAGCGGTGATTGGCTCGATCATGCGCTAGCCGATCTCGATGCAGCCATAGCGCAAACACCTCACCCGGCCGATGCCGCAGCAACTGAGCATCCCACACCACCCGAGGCCGAGACGTATATCGATGTACACTTGGACGAAACAGTTCAGCTAGCCGAAACGGTTCATGTGGAACAAGCTGTTGACGTGGACGAAGCGGTTCAGCAACACGAAACACCGCCGCCGGCACCCGAACCTGTGCCCTCGGAACCTCTGACCGCGGCTGCTGAGGAGCCCGCCGTCATTGGCCGCTATGAGGCGGAGGGCACTACCTACATCATGTTCGCCGACGGATCGATCGAAGCGCAGTCGGAACGTGGCGTCGCCCGCTTCAAATCCATGGCCGATCTCAAGGCCTATTTCGAATCCCAAGAAGCAATTTAGATGGCAGCAATTTAGATGGCAGCGCCTTGATTTGCAGCAATGCGCAAAGGGCTATGGCACGCGAGTCTCCATCGGCCAATGATCCTGAATTGATCAGGAGATTTCAATGAAGCTTCTCGTATCCACCTTCGTGCTCGGGTTCGCATTGACCGCTCTGACGTCGGCAGCAGAGGCACGCATTTGCGCCAATGGCGCACATCGCGCTCATTGCATGGGCCACAAATGGCATGGCCATATGCGGCACTATCGCCATCCTCCGTATTATGAAGAAGGCAGTGTAATCGTCGCGCCACCACCACCCTATGTCTATTTCTATCCGCCCTTCTCGGCTCCTATGGCCGACAATCCATCGGCGCCCTTTCGCACGCCGCTGCAATGGCTGATGGACCAGGAAGGCGACGTGCCCTTCACGACCTACCCCGTCTATCCTTGGAGATGATGATCGCGCGCGGAAGGGCAGCGCCCTCGCCGATATAGAACCATCGCCTTATACTGTCGGTGCGAGCTTGCCCTCCACGCAAGCCAGAGCGAAGGCATATTGATATGCGGTTTCGCCAAGCTGCTCGAAACGCCCCGCGGCGCCGCCATGGCCCGCGCCCATATTGGTCTTGAGCAGGATCGGGCCGCCACCGGTCATGTTCGCGCGCAGCCGGGCAACCCATTTGGCCGGCTCCCAATAAGTGACGCGCGGATCGGTGAGACCGCCTAATGCCAGGATCGGCGGATAGGCTTTGGCCAAGATATTGTCATAGGGCGAATAGGCACGAATCGTCGCGAAAGCCTTCGGATCTTCGATCGGATTGCCCCATTCCAGCCATTCTGGCGGGGTCAAGGGCAGCTCCGCGTCGAGCATTGTGTTCAGCACATCGACGAAGGGAACATCCGCGATGATGCCGGCGAAAAGCTCGGGCGCGAGATTGGCGACGGCAC